>JAQXQN010000083.1 GCA_029101185.1 Eggerthellales bacterium
TGCCGTCCCTGACCGCCATGGCCCGCTGGCCGAGGGGGCGGGGGACGATGCGGAGTGCGATCTCCACCTCGGGGTGGTCCCGGTGCAGCGCGTCAAGAGCCCGCTCGTATAGCGGCGTCTCCCTGGAAGAGACGAGCCCGACGGTCAAGGATCCCTTGTCGCAGGAGAGGAGGCCCGCCCTGCCCACCGCGGCGTCGGCCAGCCGTCGAAGCCTGAGCATGTCCCGGTAGAGGCTCTCCCCGGGCTTCGTCAGCGTGACCCCCTGGGGGCTCCTTTCGAAGATCGCGAAACCCAGCTCCGACTCCAGCTTGGAGATCTGCACCGAGAGGCTGGGCTGCGTCAGGGAGAGGCGCTTGGCGGCCCTCGAAAGACTGCCTGCCTCCGCCACGGCCATCATCGTCTCTATCCGCGGTTCGAAGATCACTTCGCCTCCCCTCCCTGTGCGACCAGGCATTTTGTTAGGAGCGGCCAAGGTCCCTCGCCCTGTCGCGTCACGGTGCGGCCCGGCCGCGCTTTTCGCGGCGGGATTGTAGCACGCGTGAAATCCGGGGGACCAACGTGGCTCGGCCATGGCGCCTCGGGGGTCGGGCGGCCTGTCCGGGGTGCATCGCAACCATAATATGCGTCGATTCCGACCCGAGGGGGAGCCGGCCTCGCGCTTGCCCAATCGGCAGCCGTTCGCGGATTACTCCTTGAAAAAAATTCACAAAAAATTGACAATAGGAGTATTGCAGTGCCGTAGCCCCTCCGCGGAGCGCCCCTCCGCGAGCCTCCCATCGTCAGCGTGGGCCGCCTGGAGGAGTCCGCGACTCCGGGGATCCGCCGGCGGAGCGTGTGCTATTGGCGCTGCGCGAAGAGGAGCCAAAGCGCGACATAGGAGGTATCATGCTTCAAAAATTCAAGCGTTACCTCGCCGTGGTGGTCTCTGGGGTACTGGTCGTCTCTATGATCCCTAGCGGCGCAGCGGCGTTCGCTCAGGACGAGGGCGGCCACGTCCACGGTGCCGATTGCTACTGCGGGGGGGGGAGCTCATCTGTGCTGAAGCCGAGAGCTTAGGCCATCAGCATCTCCCCGATTGCTACGATGATGCGGGCAACCTGACCTGCCTTATGGCGGAGTCGGAGGGCCACGCACACGGTGCCGATTGCTACTGCCCCGGCGGTGAGCTGACCTGCACGCTGGGCGAGGGCCCGGCCGCGGAAGCCCCGACGGCCGACCCCGAGGGGCCGGGAGCGCCTGACGCGGCCCCCGCCGCCGGATCCGAGGAAGGCGGCCCTGCCACCCTTGAGTCCGCCACCGTTCAGGCGCCGACCCTCCGTGGCGCCCCCAGACCTTCGTCCAGAGTCTCCGACGAGGCCGAGCTGCGCGAGGCCATCGCCTCGTCCCAGGCTGGCGGCACGATCGTCCTGGAATCCGACATCTCCGTCGACACCGTCGCCAACGGCCCCATCCAGATCGACTCCTCGGTAGGGATCGACTTCAACGGGCATTCGATCTCCACTCCGGGAGGGTCGTTCAACATCAGCCTGGGCGACAAGAGCGTCCTGTTCAACGTTTCCGCATCGGGGTCCCTGGACCTCTACGGGGCGCAGGTCTCCATGGGCGCGTATCGCACGAACTACACCTTCACGGGTAGCGTCGTCGGCGAGAACAAGGGGTCCGTGACCGTGCACTCCACCTCGGGTGAGGGCGTTTCCGCAGGCAACGTCGTGGACTACAACGACGGCGCCTTCCGCGTGGTGGACGGACTGTTCCAGACCGAGGGCGACATCGTGGACTCCTCCCGCACCGGGAGCACCATCACGGTGGACGGCGGCACCTTCATCAGCGAGGAGGCGTTCGTTGACTCCGCAGAAGGCGCCACCATCGTCGTAAACGGCGGCACGTTCGACAGCGGCTACTACTGCTTCGACGACCTGCGCGATTCAACCATCACCGTCTACGACGCCAAAGTGGTCTCGGAGGACAGCTGCATCTACGTGAGCACCGGCGGGGAGACCCGCATCACCATCCACGGCGGCACCTTCGAGTCCCTAGACTACAGCGTCGTGTCCAACTACCAGTCGTCCGCAGACGAGCCCACCTTCCTGACCATCTACGGCGGCGAGTTCATCACCCACAACGACAACCATGTCATCTACAACGAGGGCACCGCCGAGATCCACGGGGGCACCTTCAAGGCCCTCCACGACACGAGCGACTACCCGGACGGCTCCGCCATCTTCAACGACGGCGAATACGGCTCCGGCGTGGCCGTGCTCTACGGCGGGACCTTCATGACCGCAAACGGCCAGCCCGCCTTCACCTCTGAGGACGGGGGCGTCACGCGGATCGCCGAGGGGTACAGGGCCGATCCCGCCGAATGGGAGGGTGCGGACCTCGTCAGGGTCCTCCCGGTCACCATAACCGTGGACTTCTACGTGGACGGCGAAGCGTACGACCAGAAATCCGGCGCGCCCTGGGACATCGTATTCCCCGAGGACCCGGCAGACAGGGACGGGTACCCCTTCCTGTACTGGGAGGATTCCACGGGTGCGATGGTCTCTGACCTTGGCGCCCTGATCGAGGACGCCAGGCTTGACGCGGTCTTCTCCGACAGGACCTACACGGTCACCTTCGATGCCGGGTCCACCACCTGGGAGGAGCCTGTTGTCGCCGGCACGCCCCTGGGTCAGGTTCCCGGCCTCGACTGGGAAGACGCTGACGGCCTGATCTACGGCTGGACCCTTGACGGGCAGGAGGTCGGCCAGGACTCCGACATCCCCGTGACAAGGGACATGACCCTGGTCGCCGCCTACACGGTCCAGGTCTCCACGTACGACGAGCTCGTTGACGCACTGGCCGAGAAGCGCCCCTACATCAAGCTGGCTCAGGACATCCCCGTGGAGGACGTCCTGGTCGTTGACTACGAATGCACCATGATCTCCGACGGATTCGGGCTGATCCGCCCCGATGACTACCTGGGCGTCCTCCTGACGACCCAGGCGGGCGTTGCCGGCGGGGACGACGTCTCCGGCATCGAGGGGGAGGGTGCGTCCCTGATCCTCAACGGGGTGCTGGTGGACGGACGCAACATCGAGGCCACGGATCCCGCCGTGCTGGTGGGCCCCCATACCTCTATGACCCTCAACGGAGCCACGATCCGCAACAACATCAACACGGATAGCTGGTACTACACCCTCCAGGGCGGCGGCGTGTGCAACATGGGCGTCCTGACCATGAACGAGGGCACCCTCATCCAGGGCAACACCGCGGAGTGCGGAGGCGGGGTGGCCAATGCCGACCCGTCCAGAAGTTACCGGGACGACCTGGGCACCTTCGAGGACATGGGCGACGTGGTCTTCTACATGTTCGGGGGGAGCATCCTGAGCAACACCGCGCTGGACAGCAGCAGCTCCTGCAACTCCGCGGGCGGCGGCGTGAACGTGGACGGCAGGTGGAGCTCCCACTCCTCCTTCTATATGTACGGCGGCGTGATCTCGGGCAACTCCGCGCCCAACGGCTGCGGCGGAGGCGTCACCCTGTGCTGCGGCGACCAGGAGGTCACCGGGCCCAACGCCGACGTGGTCTTCACCATGTACGGCGGCGAGATCACCGACAACTACGCCGGAATCGACGGAGGAGGCGTGTGGGTCGCGTGCTCGTCCTTCGCCATGGAGGGCGGCCTCATCTCCCGCAACACCGCCGCCGAGACCGGAGGCGGCATTGCGGGCTGCTGCGCATG
>JAQXQN010000084.1 GCA_029101185.1 Eggerthellales bacterium
AGGCACAAATTCTCCAGGAGCTGCTTGATGCGTCGGAGGCTGAGGGTGCCGTGGTTGAGACCGAAGGCGTGAAGGTCGTGCTGGCCATGCGCTACGGCAACCCTTCGATTGCTAGCGGCCTGGCCCAACTTGCAGAAGCCGATGTTGATACCGTGATCGCACTGCCCATGTACCCGCAGCGAACCCTGGCCTGCGCCGTGTCCTGCTTTGACGAAGTGGATGCCCAGGTAGCCGCTCTGGCCAGCGCCGGCACACAGCTGCAGGTGCATAAGATTCAGGAGTTTTGGCAGGAGAGCGGCTACATTAAGGCGCTGGCGGACTCCGTACGTCGAGCCTGGACTCCTTCGACAGACAATTCAAGCCATCTGGTGGTGTCTTTTCACTCGGTTCCCGTGTCCTACGTCAAGCAGGGAGACACCTACGTGGAATCCGCCCGGCAAACCGTGGAGCAGCTCCGAAGTGAACTGGGGCTTTCCCCGAATCAGATCAGCATCGCCTTTCAATCTCGGTTTGACAGCCGCAAATGGGTAGGGCCGTTTCTTGAACACGAAGTGAGCCGCTTGGCCCGAGAGGGCGTGCGCGATCTTGCGGTGGTGGCACCAATTTTCACCGCTGACTGCATCGAGACCAGCGTGGAGATTGCCCAATTTGATCGGGATTTATTCCTGCACGCATGGAAGACCTGGGGAAACGGCAAGGACAAGAAGGACGGAGCGCGTTCGGACGCGAAGTCGGCCGTGGTCGAGGAGGCCACCGTGGCCGAGGGAACTGCGGAACCGAGATTCACCTATGTGCCCGCCCTAGGAACCGACCCGGCGTTTTTGCAGGTCATCGCCAACTGCGTGCGCAATCGTATTGAAACGCTAGAGCGATAGACTTTGATTGCCCTGCTGCTTGCGGAAAAGATCGCTTCTTTGTTCATGCCCTTATGGATCTGTTTAGGGTTGTCATCACCGAGGGAAAATATGGCCCGGATGGCCAAAAAGTGGCTCGGCGGTGACGGATTCGGAAATCAGCCCCTAACGAGACCGCTCGATTACCACCGACACACACCCAAACGGCAAGCCGATGGGCGCGTGAGGCTTTTTAAGCTCAAGTTTCACTGTTTTGACCTGCGGATACTTATCAAGCAGTGCCTGTACAGCATCCTGGGCGGCGGCCTCAATCAGCTGCCGAGTCTTGGTGGTCATTGTCTGGTGGATGAGGTGGCACGCCTCGGCGTAATTGATGGTGGCCGCGAGGTCGTCAGTCTTGCACGCGAGCGCAAGGTCGAGCCCCAGCTCGCAGGAGACATAAAACAGTTGCCCCTGAGCCGTCTCCTCGGGCAGCACCCCATGATGAGCGAAAACCTCCAGGTCAGTGATGCGTATCAGGTCCATTTGCCTCCCCTATCGCCGCTTTTCCTATATCCGCACGTCCAGATTCATCTTCTCCTCAGGCCATGAGCAGCGATCCCGGGCGTCGCACCTCCAGCATGGACGGGACGCCTTGTCTGCAATATACAGAATGCGCCCGAGAGGCGTGGCGGCATCGGAGTAGTGGCGGTGCTGGCCAACAGCAGAAACGATCACGTTCTTCTCAAGCTCGGAAAACCCTTCCACGTCCTGCAAAATCTGCCAGGCAATCTGAGCCCCTACGACCTCATGCGGGTCTCCTGTCTCATACTGGCGAGCCTTGCCCACATCGTGCAAATACGCCGCCGCATACACAACTGACCTGCGGAAATGCAAACCGTGCTCCAGGGTCTCAATCCAAGCAAGACGCGCCACGTCGCTCAAATGGTCAAACCCGTGGCGGCAAAACTCCCGATTCCGTTCTGCTTGATCAAGAGCACCCATAGCAGCAACATACAACGGGTGATGCACAATGGCGTCCAACTCAGGCATGGGCGCCCAATTACTGCGATGAACGGACTCGGGGCCTTCGCCAACCGGTACATTACTGGACGAGTCGGCGTTGGCTGAGGCATGACCGGACTCTCCATGAGCCTGAGAGCTGCGTTTTACCAGAACATCGCTGGCCACGTCATGATTGGGCAACGCATGTTTCATGTGGGCACCCGGCTTTGGGGCTAGAGTCTGAGCAAGCGGAAGAACTCGTCCTCCGCCGCGGGATTGGTGACAAACTCGCCGCGCTTGACCACCGTCGTGGTGGTCGCGCCGGGCTTGCGGACGCCACGCATGGACATGCACAGGTGCTCGGCCTCCACCACCACAATTGCGCCGGCGGCGTTCATGCTCTCCATAATAGCGTCGGCAATCTGACCGGTCATCCGCTCTTGGATCTGCAGGCGCCTGGCGAACACCTCAACGGTGCGAGCCAGCTTGGACAGGCCTGTGACCTGGCCGTTTGGGATATAACCAATATGCACCCGGCCCATAAAGGGCAGCATGTGGTGCTCACAAAGGGAGTAAAAGGGGATGTCGCGCTCCACGACCATGGTGGAGTTGCGGTCCTCAAAAACCGTGGACAGGTGGTCCTTGGCGTCCTGGTCGTAGCCGCCGCAAATCTCCTGGTACATACGGGCCACGCGCTGGGGCGTCTCCCGCAGCCCCTCCCGATCGGGGTCCTCGCCAATAGCCTCGAGCAGCATCCTTACCGCAGTTTCGGCCTTCTTCTGATCAACCATGGGTGCTCCTATACGAATCGTCCGCCTGCGCAAAGCCCACGCGAACGAACCTTCCTTGCAACATGACGCGAATCGCCGCAGGTCAATCCAAAACCCGCCCGGCGCATCCGTCCTCTGACGTAGCCTGCCATTATACGGCTCACCCATGGCGAAGCGTGCTAGGCCCGGGCCATTCGTCAAACCGACACGCCAAAGGACGCTCCTTGACGTCGCCGCGCCCCGCGGCGCGCCCACGGGCAGCAACCCACGCGCCCCGTACTTGGCGCGCCCGCCTCTCGGGGCGCACAGACGCGGGTATAATACCCCGCAAACCATCGTTGAAACTTGAGGCGCCCCATGCGATACCACAACTTCTCACCCGAATTCATCAGGCAATATCAAGCAGACCAAGCCGCTGGCATCACCAACCCCTACCGCACGGAGGATGCCAGCGTCATCAGACGCAATCCCTATCGGGACACCTCAGAGCGTCTGCATCGCCCCGCCTTTTGCCGTGACATTGACAAAATCATGCACGTGCCCCCCTACAACCGCTACGCCGGCAAGACCCAAGTCTTCAGCTTCGTAAGCAACGACGACATCTCCCGCCGGGGCCTCCACGTGCAGCTGGTGGCCCGCACCGCCCGAACCATCTCCCGAGTCCTCGGCCTGAACGAAGACCTGACGGAGGCCATCGCCCTCGGCCATGATCTTGGCCACACCCCCTTCGGACACGCCGGGGAACGCATTCTCTCGGACTTGTACCACCAGCGCACCGGGCGCTTCTTCAACCATAACGTCCACAGCGTCCGGGTCCTGGACCACCTCTATGCTCGCAACGTGAGCCTGCAAGTTCTCGACGGCATCCTCTGCCACAACGGCGAATCCAGCCAGAAGACCTTCACCCTCGGCCAGACCAGGGACTTCGCACGCTTCGACAGCATCGTGGAGAGCTGCTATCGCAACCAAGACACCATCGGTACCCTGCGGCCGAGCACCCTCGAGGGCTGCGTGGTACGTATCTCGGACATGATCGCCTACGTGGGCAAGGACCGCCAAGACGCCATCAAAACCGGGGCACTACCGGATAACAGCAGCTTCTCAGGAGGCGTACTGGGGGTGCAAAACGCCCACATCATCAACAACTTAACGGTGGACATCTGCCAGCACAGCTACATGCAGGACCACATCTCCATGTCTGAACAGGCATTTCAAAGTCTCAAGACCGCCAAAGCGGAAAACTACGAGCGCATTTACCTGGCCGACAGCCAGACCCAAATCTACGACCAGGAAATCTCCCCCATGTTCCAGGAACTCTACCAGGCCCTCCTGGATGACTTGGCCCAGGGGCGGGAGGAGTCTCCCCTGTTCAAGCACCATATCTGTAGGATCGAAGCCCAACGTGCCATGTATTTGGACCAGCCTGGCGAAGCGTCCATGGCCGCCAGCACCCAAGCGGCTCCCGTTTCGCCAACGTCGAGCGGCACCCCTCCTGTTTCGCCAACGTCGGGCGGCACCCCTCACGCCGCGCCTGCTCTCTATCGGGATGAGCCCGCCGACGACATCGTGGTGGACTATCTTGCCGCCATGACCGATAGCTACTTCCTGGCTGCGCACAGGTACTTCTGTCCCCAATCAAAACATCAGGTCACCTTTGGCGGATACTTCGACGGCTTCCCATCTCGGCATCAGTGACAAGGCCGCCCGATAACGCTACGCTTCAGACTCAAACTCCTTGGCCATCCGAGCCTTTTCCCTTCGATCGGTAATAAGATGGCGCACCGCCATAATCGGATGCCTCGTCAGCATCCGAGGGCCGGCGTATCGCATGACCTGCCGAATCTGCTCACGCTGCCTTTTTGCATAACAATGGGTCGAACAGTTTACGCACAGGGTCTTGTCCTGACCATACCGGCAGTTTGTCGCATGCCGCTGGGCATACTCCACCAGCGCCTGACACTGAGGACACAGGCCATCACCATTCCAAGTTTCCCCAGACTCTACATCCTGTACCCTATGGTTTCCCTTGCAATAGATCTCCACCATAACGCGCACCACGCGCTGCTCGTAGGCAATCCTATCCTTCATCAACACACCCCGTTGCTTCTCTATCATTCCCGCGTTTCACGGGCACCATCCCTTAATCGCGCCAGTGAACGCATCATTCTTCCTATTTCGTGAAACAATCACATGCCGTTAAACAGCCATATCGCACCGTCCGCTTCGCAAACAACGCCGTGAAACGCTCCAAATTACCGTGAAACATTTCATGGCATCTGCGAAACCAACCCCTCCGTATTATGCCGTTTCTGTTACCACCAAACCGCCCTCAGCGGCTCACAATATGCCCCGTCTTACAATTTCCCAAACCATCCATCCAGCACGCTGGCCAACGCGCACCCAGGGAGGCAGCCATGAGCACCTGCAGCACAGGCACCATCACCATTCGCCCCGCCACCATCCAAGACTCCGAGCAAATCCGCCAGATTTACAACCAATACATCACCAAGCCAGTGACCTTCGAAGCCCGCATCCCCACCGAGGAGGAATTCCGCCAGCGCGTCAGCGGAATCCTGGCCTTCTATCCCTATCTGGTGGCGGAATCCCAGGGCACAATCGTGGGCTACGCGTATGCCCACGCCCAGGCCCAGCGCGCCGCCTTCAAGTGGAACGCCGAACTCTCCATCTACCTTGCCCCAGAATCCGCAGGTCACGGCCTGGGTAAAGCTCTCTATACCGCGATGCTGCACCTACTCAAGCTCCAGGGCATCAAAACCGCCTATGCCCTGATCACCGTCCCCAACAAGGCAAGCCAGGGCCTTCATGAGCGTATGGGGTTCAAACTGGAATGGATCCAGCCCAGGGCGGGATTCAAAGACGGCTCCTGGCACGATGTAGCGTGGTACCTTCTGCCTCTTGCCGAAGCGTGCGAGGCACCAGAAGACACCATTCCCGCCAGCGAGATTGACCCAAGTCAATTCGCTCAAATCCTTGCCGACGCCAACCAGATGCTCAAGAGCTAAGACATCCAGCATCATTTTCTCGGAGGGCGAAGCGTCCTGCGGTTTACTGAGTCCTCTCGTAGAAATCAATGGCATCCTGAATGGGGCCGTCGAACATCTTGCGGCCGTGGTCAAGCACGATCCCTCGGGTGCAGAACTCCTTTGCGGCGCCGGAAGCATGGGTGACAAACAGCACGGTCACATTCCGGTCCTCCATGATCTCCCTGATGCGCTTAAGGCACTTGGCCTTGAATTTCTTGTCGCCCACGGACAGGGCCTCATCAACCACCAGAATCTCAGGGGCAGACGACACCGCAAAGCCAAAGCCCAGGCGGGACTTCATGCCACTTGAATAGGTGCGTACCGGCTGATCTATGTACTCACCCAGGTCAGCAAAGTCAATCACCCGGGGAGTGATCTCCGCAATCTCCTCCTGGGTCATGCCAAGGGCATGGCCTCGCATGTCAATGTTCTCACGACCCGTAAGGTTACTGTCAAACCCCGCGGTCAACTCCAACAAGGCGCTGACGTGGCCGTTTACCTCAACCTCACCAGAGGTGGGATAGGAAACGCCGGTAATCATCTTCAGGGCCGTAGACTTGCCAGCTCCGTTATGGCCCAGAAATGCCACGGCCTCGCCCCGCTTGATCTCAAAGGACAGGCCGTCATTGGCGTTGACGCTGGTGACGCTTTCGCGCTTCTTCTTGCTCCAGAAGATGGACAAGAACCGCTGCTTGTCGTTCTTGAACAGGCGATACGTCTTGGTGACGTTGTCAAACCTGACCATCACCTCATCGGAGACGGCGGTCTTGCCCGTTTGCGCCTGGTCGTCGGCCACGGCGGGGGCCGCAGCGGGGGCCGCAGCGGCGGCAACGGACGCTTCGACAGGCGAAGCGACCGCAGCCACGGCAGTAGTCTCAGTGGGATTAGAGGACATCGTGCACCTCCTCCTTGGTGCGCTTATACACCAGCACCGTAAGCACCACCATGATCAGGAACACCACCAGCATGCCAAAGCAAGCAAAGGGGTCCTCCCAGAACCAGGTGCCGCTGTAGACGGCGCCGCGGTACATTTCGGCAATGAAGGTCACCGGGTTAAAGTACATGATGCGCTGCAGCCAATCCACACCGCTGACGCTGAAGATGATGCCCGAAAGCCAGAACAGCGGGGTGGACAGGGTCTTGATCAGGTTCTTGAAATCCTTGCTGATGGCAGAGAGCATGCTCGTGCACAGCGAGAAGAAGTACCAGAACACCACCATCACCAGCATGGCCAGGGGCAGCTGCAGCAGATGGATATCAAGGGGCTGACCGCACAGGAAATAGGCAATCAGCAGGGCAATCACCAATCCGCACTGGATGACCAGGGTGGAGACGGCGTAAATGGCAGGGATGCCCGCCACCGGGAACTTGATCTTATTGACCAGATAGGAGTACCTATGCAGGATGTCGGAGCCCTGACCGAGCATCTCCTGCATGTAGAACCAGGGCATCAGGCCCGCCATGAGCCACAGGATATAGGGGGCGTCGCTGCCCATGGCGGTGGCCTGCTTCAGGCCAATCTCCAGGGCAAACCAGAACACGCCCACGTACACCGCAGGCTTCGCGAAGAACCACAGCCAGCCAAGGACTGCGCCACGCATCTGTTTGCGCAGGTCAAACAGGCCCAATTGGGTAACCTGACCGCGCCAGTTCCAAAGATCTTTGAGAATCTCAAGAAAGTCTTTCAAAACACGTCCTTGGTCGGGGGCTGTCATGCTCTCGTTTTGGCATAGGCACCCAATTATAAAACTCCTTGGTCCAATTCCCCGCCCTCAGAGGAGAAATCACCAGAACAGTCTCGGGCTCACACGGAAATCACAGACCAAAAACCACACTTTCAACCTGCTGTCCCGTCCCATACAATGGGGCAAACGGCGCAACGCAGCGGGCGTTTTGTCGAAATGGGCCGGGTGCTTCGCCACCACGGGCCGGGCGCTTCGCCGCAAAATCCGCAGCATCCAAAGGAGCATCGTGAACACGCTCATCGTCCTGTTCTACACGCTGATCAGGCCCTTTGCACCCGTCAGAGACCGCATCAGCTTCCTTTCCCGCCAGGGCTCGACCTCCCTGGATTTTGACCTGCTTGAGGAGCAGATCCACCTGCTCTCCCCCCACACCCAGGTCAAACGCGCCTGCAAGCAGGCCAAAGGGGTTCTCGCCCTCGGAGTGCTCACCATCCGCCAGCTGTGGCTGATTGCCAGCTCCAAGGCCGTGGTGGTGGACGGCTATGTCCCCGCCCTGTCCCTACTTGAGGGCAGGCGGACCCCGCCTTCGGTGCAGATCTGGCACGCCTTAGGCGCCATCAAGAAGTTTGGGTACCAGTCCCTTGACACCGAGGCAGGCCACAGCACCAAGGTGGCCCAGACCATGAAGATGCACCGCAACTACACCAAGATCGTATCCGCAGGCCCCGGCGGCATCCCCGCCTATTCCCAGGCGTTTGGGTATCTTGACGAAGCGTCCCAGGTCTTTGAGCCTATTGGCATCCCCCGCATGGACTACCTGCTTGACCCTGACCCGGACTGCCCCCGCATGCGCAATCAGGCCGCAGCTCGGGAGCAATTCCCCTGGCTAGATGAGCCCGATACCACCCGGATCCTCTACGCCCCCACCCTGCGCACCGGTGCCGGATACCACAACTGGCTGCCCAGCTATATCAAAAACCTGGCAGAGCACCTTCCCGCAAAGGGCTTCCAACTTATAGTCAGCGGGCATCCTCTGGACTTTGAGACCGAGGGCATGGACCCTGCGATCCTCAGGTCTGTGCGCTTTGTCCCGGGATTTTCCACTATAGACCTGTTTGACCTGGTGGATTACGTGGTCACGGATTACTCCGCCATCGCTTTGGAGGCGGGGCTTGCAGGCAAGCGGGTGCTGTTCTACGTGCCTGATTACCAGCATTACCGGACCTCGCCGGGGCTCAACATTGACCCGATTGAGCGGTTTGGGGCCATTGCCTCCCAGGATGCCCAGACCATCATGGAAGCAATCACCCAGCCCACAGCAGAGGTTGAGGCCGGACATAGGGCATACGCCCAGTTTATTGCCGAATACTTCCAGGGCGTAGGCTTTGGCAGCGCCCAGCGGGTGGCCGAGTTGGTACTTGACCTGGCGGCAGGGCGGGCCTGCTAACGTTCGGTCGGGCCTGCTAACATTCGGTATATATAGTTCTATTCTGCGATTTGGGGTAAAAGCCTGTTCACCACAGGCGAGATAGGGCATGCTTCATAGATTCAGGCATGCTTGTGCGCATGCCAGTCTACAAATCTCATGGCGTCGGCATTGCTCGGCGCAGGATAGACAGGAACATGCAAGACATGACCCACCAGACCCAGCCCGCCGACGCAGCCGCAACAGACCCCGTGCCCAACGTCCGCTTCGCTGCGGATGAAGAATACCACGGCCTGCGCCGCGTGCTGACCTACGGAACCTACGACCTGCTTCACTACGGCCACATCCGCCTGCTCAGGCGTGCCGCTGAGCTGGGCGATTATCTGATTGTTGCCCTATCCACCGACGAGTTCAACAAGCTCAAGGGCAAAACCAGCTTCTACTCCTACCCCGTCCGCCGGGAAATGCTCGAGGGGGTTCGCTACGTTGACCTGGTCATCCCTGAGGAAACCTGGGAGCAGAAGATCAGCGACGTACAGAAGTACCAGGTGGACGTGGTGGTTATGGGCTCGGACTGGAAGGACGACCCTCGCTTTGAGGCCCTGCGGCCCTATTGCGACGTGGTATATCTGGACCGCACAGACGGCATCTCCACCACGGAAGTCAGGTCCGCCCTGAACGGGGGAAGCGTCCATGGCCGATAACGCGTCGGACATTGCTCGGGCAGCAAGCTGGGGACGGGTGCTCTCCGCTATCAGCGGCGTGCTAGCGGATTATGGCGCCTTCGCCTTTGGCGACTCGTGCGTTGCCGCCATCCACTACCAGGACTTCTTCCCAGGTCAAAAGGACTGCTGCTTTGCTGCGCCTCGGGCCCAGTACCAAGCCATGCTCCCCGCACTGCAGCAGGCCGCCCAGGATGCCAGCCTGGATTTTGACGGATTCCTTCCTGCGCCTGCAACTGCCGGGGCAAACGCGGGCACCCCAGCCTCCGCCGCGGGCGCTGTCGCAGGTGCCGCCGAGGACCGCACCTGCAACCAACCCCTGCCCAAACCCTATCTGCGCATTGGCGAAGCGGGCGCTCCCGCGGATCACTTCGTCACCATCTACCCCCTTGACTGCATCCCCAAGCAAGTAACCCTGCGCTTTAAGGTGTTCAAAGAGGCAAACCGCCTAATGACGGCCTACCAAGATGCCCTGGACCGCAAGGATTGCCAAGCTACGGCTAAAGCGTGCCAGGACGCTTTAGCACTCCAGCGATACAACCCCCTATCCACGGGGCTTCTGTGCCGCCTGTGCGGATACTCCCAGTCCGGGGCCATGGGCGAGCGCACCGTGTTCCAGCGCACCGTCGACGTGGACAATGTCTACCCTCTGCGGTCCATGCCTCTGCACGGAGTGCAGGTGCCCGTGGCGGCGCGGGTGGATAACTGGACCACAGAGCCCACCAGCCAGCGCCAGGAGCTGATCAGCATCATCCAGCGGGAGAACCTTGAATCCATGGTTGAAGTGGACCGGGTCTGTAAGCAACTAGGCATCACCTACTTTTTGGTGGGGGGCACCATGCTGGGGGCCTGCAGGCATAAGGGCTACATCCCCTGGGACGACGACACGGACATTGGCATGCTGCGCCCGGACTATGAGAAGTTCTGCGCCCATGCCCAGGAGGTGCTCAAGCCTGAGTACTTCGTTCAGACCCCTGAGACCGACCCCCATAATCACTTCGTCTACATCCGGCTGCGCAAGGCCGGTGCGGAATACATCACCCTGTACAACGACGGCAAGGACTTCCACAAGGGCCTGTGGGTTGACATCTTCCCCTTTGACGCCCGCCCCAAGTCATCCGCCCTGGCCAAAGTGCAAAACAAACTGGCCAACCTCTCCGCCCGGGCGTCCATGGGCTTCAAGCGCCGCCGGGAGTACATCAACCAGGACATGACCACGGACATCTCCGTGCTGCCCGCTTCGGACCAGGCCTTCCTGCGTCGCTACCACCTGCTGGCCAAGTTCTTCCCGGTCAGCGCATGCCGGGGGGCGTATCACCTGTTCGCCCGCATGTTCAACCCCCTGCTGGGCAAGGGTGCAAACCCCCTGTACGCCAGCTTCATACCCACCTACACCACTATCTCCAAATCAGAGGTGTTCCCCATCAACCGGGTTCCCTTTGAGACGGAGCAGCTTGACATCCCCTGCGGCGCCGACGCCTTTCTGACCCGCCAGTATGGGGACTATATGAGCCTACCCCCCGTGCACCAGCGTTACTGCGAGCACGGGTTCAAATATCTCCGGCTTCCGGACGGCCGCCTGCTCAGGTAACCGAAAACCAGAAGCCAACGCACGTATCATCGGATCCGACAGATCCCGACCCATGGAGGAACCAATGGCAAAGACAACGCTTCTGCTCATGATGGGAGGCTCCGGCACCCGCTTTGGGGCCGACATCCCCAAGCAGTTCGTAGAGGTCAACGGCAAACCCGTGTTCAGCTACATCGTGGAAAAGTACGACGCCATCAAGGCGGTGGATAACATCGTCATCGTCTGCCACGAGTCCTGGGTAGACTTCACCCGAGACTGGGTACGCAGTCTGGGCCTGGCCTGCCCCTTTGTAGTGACCGCAGGAGGCGCAAGCCGCTCCGAATCCGTCAAGAACGGTCTGACCGCGGCAGCCGCCACCGCTGGCCCCGACGATGTGATCCTCATCCACGACGCCACCCACCCCTACGTGGACGAGGAAAACATGCAGGCCATGGTTGACGCCACCCGCCAATACGGTGGCGCCACCCTTGGAGAATGCCAGTACGACACCGTCTACCGCATCAACCCGGACACCAAAATGCTTGAGGCAGTGATTCCTCGTGAGGCGGTGGTCTCCGGAGCCAGCCCCGAGGCCTTCATGTTTGGCACCATCTACGACATCTACACCTCCACCCCCCTTGAGGACCTGGACAAATTCACCTCCGCCGGCGCTTTGGCACTGGCCCACAACATCCCCATGAAGGTGGTGCCCACCAACTTGATCAACCTGAAGATTACCTACAAGCACGACATGGACGTGTTCAGGAAGCTTTTCCACGACTACTACTTCTAGGAGCGGTGCTTCAAGGACCTGTCGAAGCGTACCGTGCACAACCCCCAAAGGAGGCCATCATGAAAGCAGCCATTTTGGTGGACACCAAGACCATCCAGATACAAGACGTTGACACCCCCTCCCCCGGCCCCGGCCAGATGCTCATCAAGGTCAGCTACACCGGCATCTGCGGCTCTGACGTGCCCCGAGTTCTTGACGGGCGGGTCCATGGCTTTCCTATTGTCCTGGGCCACGAGTTCTCCGGTGACGTTGCCGCCGTGGGAGAAGGGGTAAACCCCGCCCTGGTGGGCCGCAGAGTTGCGGGCATCCCCCTGGAACCCTGCTTCCAGTGCGAGAACTGCGCCCAAGGCAACTACTCTCTGTGCGGCAGTTACGGATTCATAGGCTCCCGCTCCAACGGAAGCTTCGCTGAATACGTCCTGGTCAATAAGGAGAACGTCTTCTTTGTGGACCCAAGCGTCACCGCCTTACAGGCAGCCTTTTTCGAGCCTGCCACCGTGGCCATCCACGGCATAGAACTAGCCCACGTCCAGCCAGGCAAATCCGCCATCGTCCTTGGCGGCGGCACCATTGGCACCCTGCTTGCCCAGGCCCTGAGTCATTACGGCATCAGCACCGTGGTCATCACCCGCCAGCATGAAGAGGACTTTGCTTCCAATATTGCCGCGGGGCTGACCAACCTGGTTGCCACGGACCATGAAGGCTGGCAGCAACAGGCTCTTGAACAGGGAGAATGCGTCCAGACCGGCGGGTTTGACTATGTCTTTGACACCGCTGGCACCCCGGAGACCATCCTTGATGCCTTTACCATGGCGGCCCCTAAGGCAACCGTGTGCTTTGTGGGCACCCCCAAGCGGGACGTATGCTTCACCTCCAGCCAGTGGGAACTGATCAACCGCAAGGAGATGACCGTCACCGGATCTTGGATGTCCTATTCCGCCCCCTGGCCGGGCAAGGAATGGGAGATCGCCAGCGCCCTGTTTGCCAACGGCACCCTGAAGGTGGTTGACGCCATGATCCAAAGCATCTTCCCCCTTGACCAGATTAGCCACGCCTTTGAACTGTTCGCCACCCCTGGAGCCGTCAAGGGCAAGCTGGTCATCAGCTCTCGGGACTAACGGCGGGCCCCGTCATCCAAGCCGGCAGCTCAGCAACCTTCCAACCTCCTCGCAACCGGCCGCCCGCCTTATCACCCACGCCAACCATTCCCGCAGGCCGCAAGAAAGGACATGCGCCCATGAACATCATCCAACAGATAGTCCGCCGCAATAAAGCGGGCCATCACGCAGGCATCTACTCCTGCTGCTCCGCCAATCCCGACGTCATCCGCGCGGTGCTGCTGCGCTCGCGGCGCACCCAGACCCCTGTGCTGATTGAGGCAACCTCCAATCAGGTCAATCAGATGGGCGGCTACACGGGCATGCAGGCCGCAGACTTTGCACGTTTCGTCAAGGATCTTGCCGTCGAGATGGGGGTCTCCTTTGACAACGTAATCCTCGGTGGAGACCACTTGGGGCCCCTGCCCTGGACCAACCTGCCTGAAGAAGAGGCCATGGCCAACGCGGAAGATCTGGTGGTCTCCTTTGTGAAGGCCGGATTCCAAAAGATCCACCTGGACACCTCCATGCGGGTAGCCTCGGACGATCCTACCCAGCCATTCCTGACCAAGACCTGTGCGGAGCGGGGCGCTCGGCTCTGCGCCGCCTGCGAACAGGCTTTCGTGGAATACCAGCAGGACCACCCCGATGCCGAACCCCCGGTCTACATCATCGGCTCCGAAGTGCCGGTGCCAGGCGGAGACTTCAACGCCGGAGAGATGGGTGTCACCACCTCCCGGGACGCGGTGAACACCATCTCCATCTACAAGCGCTGCTTCCAGCAGGCGGGCATTGCCGAAGCCTTTGAGCGAGTGGTGGGCATCGTATTTGAGATGGGTGTGGAGTTTCACGAGTTCAATCTTGACGAATATGATCGGCGCCGCACCGTTGACCTGGTCAAATCCATGCGTAAGATCCCTCTGGCAATTGAGGGCCACTCCTCCGATTACCAGACCACTGCAAACCTGACCCGCATGTGCGAGGACGGAGTGGCCATCCTGAAGGTGGGCCCCGCATTCACCTTCTCCCTGCGTGAGGCCATGTTTGCCCTGGAGAACATCGAGAAAGAGGTTTACCACAACCAGCCAGAGCGCCTTTCCCACTATCGGGAGGTGCTTGATGCGGTGATGGTGGAAGACCCCAAGCACTGGCAGTCCTACTACCCCGGCACCGAGAACGAGCAGCGTATTGCCCGGGCCTACAGCTTCTATGACCGCTGCCGCTACTACCTGACCAACCCCCGGGTGGTTGCCGCCCGTAATACTCTGCTTGAGAACCTCTCCGGCAACACCATCCCCCTGTGCCTGCTAAGCCAATACCTGCCCACCCAGTACGTCCGGGTTCGCAGGGGAGAGATCCGCAACGAAGCCCTTGACATCGTTCTCGACCGCATCGGCGACAGAGTGGACTGCTACCTGGAGGCCACCAACAACTGCGGCCAGGGTACCCGGGCCCGGTACGCACGCTTCGACGCATAGGCCCACGGCGAACAGGTCCCAGACCCATCAGCCCTAAGGAGACCAAGCATTATGGCAACCATCCACACCGTCCGCACCGACCAAGAGCAGGAATATATCAACGCCACCCTTGGCGAGCACATCTCCGACATCCAATCCTTCCAGAATCTGAAGGACGCCGCCGCCATCCAGGCCAAACGTCACTGCATCCTTAGAATCATGAAGGAGTTTGACGCCTTTTGCGAGGAGGTGGGCGCCACCTATTTCCTCATGGGCGACGTGCTCAAGGGCGTGGTGAGCTACGGAGATTTTGCCCCTGGTGCCTGCAGCATGGACGTGGGCATGATGCGCAAAGACTACGTGAAGTTCTGGCGGGCCTACGAGAGCAGGGCGGACAAGAAGAAAGGCTCGCCCTTTGCCTACTGGAAGGTGGAGAACTACCACGACGATGGCGGCAGGCATGTGCTGCGTCGCACGCCCCGGCTTATCCCTCGCAAAGCGGAGCCGGTGACCTTCCAGGGAGACCCGGTCTACGACGGCAACACCCTGCCCATGATGGTAAAACCCTTCATCTCCATCTCCATCTTTGACAACACCCCCGATGACTTCTTCACCCGCAAGAAGTTCTACCGCCAAATGCAACGGCGAAACGCCCTGTATACCAAGGCCACCCAGGGTCGTGAGGTGTTCTTTGACAAGCCCGACCCGGTGCTCACCCCCGAGGAACAGGCGGAGCGCGTGGCATCCATGAGCTCTATCAGGGCATTCGCCTACTCCCTCATTCCTCTGCGGTTTGTATCTTGGTGCGTACGCACCCGGGCCAGGTATTACAACAAACAGCAAACCGAATGCATCTGTTCCGTCCAGGGTTCCCGATCAAAGACCATCCTCAGGTCTGACTTAGGCTCCTGCACACGCAGACCCTTTGGTGGATTAATGCTGCGCTGCCCAGATACTCCAGATACTTGGGCAACCGAGCCGGTGATGGAAACCACGCCGGAACTGCGCCGGCTGCAAGACAACGCAAAAGAAATTGTTTCCGAGATTGATCGAGTGTGCCAGGTGCTTGGCATCGAGTACTTCGCCTGCGGCGGCACCATGCTGGGCTATGTGCGCCACGGAGGGTTCATCCCTTGGGATGACGACATTGACCTGGGCATGTTCCGCGCCGATTACGAGCGGTTCAAGGCGGAGGCGGGCGCTGTTATTGACTCCGAGCGGTTCTTCCTGCAGACCCGAGAGACCGACCCCAACATCCCCTACCTGTTCAGCAAGGTGCGCATGAATGGTACCACCTACCTGACGGACTATAACATTGACCGCCAGTTCCACAAGGGCATCTGCGTGGACATCTTCCCCTTTGACTACATCCCCAACGGCCATGGTGACCAGAAGTCCTTCAAAAAGAAGGTGCTTGCCGCCTCCAAGGCCCACAACAGGATCGTGAACCGGCAGTACTCCCCGGCCATGACCGCCCCCGCTCCCACCGCCAAGCGTAACCTGGACTTCTTGATTGCCCAGATCAATGGCAAGCTACTGGCACGGCGCTACTGGTCCAAGAGTCTCAACGACACCCAGGCGGCCTACGATGCAGCGGCTACCACGTATGACGTTCGGGGGCGGGAAAAGGGGGACCTGAAGTACGTGGCCAGCTTCGTGCCCAGCTACACCATGGCGAAGGTTACCGACCTGAAGCCCTTCCAGCGGGTGGACTTTGAGGGAATCCAGATCAACATCCCCCGCAACCCCCAGGCGTTCCTGCGGATGCAGTACGGGGACTACCTGGTCATGCCCTATCCCCACCAGCGGGCCGGCCACGACCTGCTCCTCTGGTCCGATGAGGATGGCGTAGGTGGCGGCAGGCTCCTTGCCTCCGACACCATCCAGGAAGCCGAAGCGGTGGCAGAAGCCCATCTTGAGGATGCCCCCATTCAGGAGACTCAGAGCGAAACCACGGCGGAGATTGAGGGTCTAAATAGCCAAGAATCCTGAGGATTTTGGACACATATTTAGGGGGAATGTGTTCTAATAATCCAATTACATCTATTCTCACAGCCGTTAATGCCACGTATTCCATGTTTACCATGACACCAAAAAGGAGGGAGTGCCTTGATTGAGTCAGGCACGAAGTTCGAAGCGCTATTTAACCTGTACGTCGAGCTCGATACTTGGGCACGACAGCGGGGCCTCACCATTTTTCTTGACTACGGCACCCTGCTTGGCGCCGTGCGCCACGGAGGATTCATACCCTGGGACTTCGACCTTGATGTGTCCATGCTTTGGGATGACTACCAGAAGCTGCTTCAGGAATGGGACAGCTGTCCCATTGCCAATAGGGCCCTAGTCAACATAGACCGCTACCCCGAGTATCCCTCCCTATTCTCCCGCTACGTGGACACCACCAGCACTGAGATCCGTAAAGCAAGCGCCTGGGATCTTGGTCCAAGCGGGTACTCCATCGACATCTTCCCCTTGATCCCCCTGCCCAAGGATCCTGCGAAAAACCAGGCGGCCTGCGATGCCATGCAGGTGTATTACGAACTTCGCAACCACATGATGATCAACAAAGCATCCCGGACTCCCTCCGCTCGCAAGCTTCTAAAGAAGAGCATGATTGCCTGCAAACTGGGCAGAGAGCAGCAAACCCTCAAGCGTCTACAGCAAACCATGCTTGCGGGGATTAACGACCCAGAAAGCGACGAATATCTGGTTCTCACTGCGGGAACCCGCCTTGCCTGCACAAACCGAAAGGCCACCATCGGTTCCTTCACCCAGATTCCTTTCGAGGGGCACATGGCCTATGTCCCCGAGCACTACATTGAGCATCTTCAGGATGAATACGGCCTGGATTGGCGCATCTTCATCCCTTATGCAAGCGCGTATAAATACGTTGAAAACCCCTATATCCCCTCAGACGTCTATATCCGCGACTACATGCGATTCCTTGATAAGGAGCAAGTCATTCAGCAACGCAGGAAGAACAAATGGTATGACCTGATTGACGTGCTCTTGCGGGAGAAATACGTGACTCCGTACTATCGGCTCGGTGCTGACCACCTGTTCGTGGAGCTCGAGAAACTGGGGGATCCTGCATCCTGGACATCAGAAGACCTGGATGCTGCACACCCGTATTTGAAATCCCTGGTCATTTATCAGACCTCCGCAAAGGTCAAGTACTGGGACATCTGGCTGGGCATGGACGACGCTCTACTCACTCAAGCCGTCCGGGATATGAACCGGTATCAGATGTTTCCCCAAGTAGAAAAGTTGATCAAACTGCGCATGAGAAAGGTGGCCGCGCCTCTACCCCAGGCCCTGCAAGAAGAGTACAGCCTCCTCAATAACCAGGTCCTGTTCCTCAACGCCATCGACTATCAGGATCTTGACAGCCTACAATCTCTTCTTGATGCACATCGTGGCAAACAGGGCTTCGAATTCCAGGAGGCCATCGCCCAACTCTATCTGACAAAAACCTCCCTTATGGCTCAAGCTTCGGAAGGCACTCTATCCTTGCAGGATGCCGAAGCGTTCTGTGCGCAGACCGAAGAGGCGTTTAAAACCTTCCCCAATGACTGGTGGTATTTAAGATGGTTCCATGCCTGCGCACTAGCCCTGTCGGGAGACCGAGACCAGGCAAGAGCCAAATTCGACCAGATTGAGGAGAAAGGCAACAACGGCATGGTAGTGCAGTACGCCCGCGTTGACAGAAAGGAGCTTGGCTGTGAATAGGATTGCCCAGTATTCCCTTCAGCTCCTCACGGAGTTCGACCGCGTCTGCCGGGACGCCCAGATTACCTATGCTTTGGGCAACAAGTCCGCTTGGGATTGTTGGAAGCGACAGAGTATGGGACAAAACGCCTTCCTCATCCAAATCCTCATTCCCCGCTCCGATTTCGAGAAGCTACAGAATACTGTCCTGCCTGAGCATCGGGTTCTTCTCGTTGGGGACACCAAGCGCTGCGACGCTCGCTACGCCGATACCAACTCCACGCTGTTCGACTATGCCCACCCCGCCCGCTACAAAAAGCGCTGTCCTGGGCTTGAACTCTTCGTCGTAGATACCGAAGCCGCAAAGCCCACCTATGTCACCAGCTCAAAGACCATCACCCTTCGCCGCAACTACTTTGCCAACCTCACCAGCGGAAAGCTAGAATCGGACACCTTCCCCGTGTTTGAGGACCTGGAGGACTACCTTCTTGACGCAGGCGGAAAGAAATACCAGACATCCTGGAGATTTCGCACCATAGACGCCACCTTCAGCACCTTTCTCATGGTAGGAATCCCCTGGTCGGAGTATAAAAAGAGACCCCTATCACGGGAGGCTCTATCTTTTGGCGCCACCTTGTACCGATTTGCCTATCTTCTCTGGGAGAAGAAGCTCCGCTCCAAGCACAAAAAACCTGTTGACCGTCAGGAGCTGATGCTCGCTCGGACCGAAGCTCGATTCTCGCTATGGGAGCGGTACTACCCCAGAAAAGACGCCATTCTTGCCGCCATTAATCAACAGGGCCTTACCGAAGAGGTTCAAAACGAGTTGATGCCCATCGTCCGAGAGACCGAGCGATTCAAATCAAAGGGCCTCGGGTTTTCCTTTGACGAAGCGTTTCTTCAAGCAATCCTGCCGATTCTCGAAAAAAAGCACGGTAAGAAATACGTTTCGGAACTCCTTGAGATGATTCCGAAGGAATACCGAGAGGAGTCAATAGAGGACATCCTAAGAAAATCTGATGTACATCATCCACTTCTTCAGGCACAATAGCTCGCCAGAGCCAACAACCGAAGCCCGCGTATTGGCGGGCTTTCTTTTGCCCTCACACCACATGACGGAGGCGTGATGAATCTGAATCTTGTGAGCAAGCACCGCGGACCAATCTACGGTTTTAGCATCCTGTGGATTGTCATCTTCCACGCCAAGGCAATAGACAACTGCGACCTGAGCTTTGGCATGGAATCCCTGGAGTACCTCAAATGGTTTTTAGCCACAGGCAATGTGGGCGTGGATATCTTCCTGTTCCTATCCGGCATCTGCCTGTACTTCTCATTTGTGAAGCAGCCCGATTATCAGAAGTTCATCGTCAAGCGTCTCAAGCGGGTGGTGCTTCCCGCCCTTCTTGTCTACTCGCTGTACTGGCTGATCAGGTTCTGGGTGATTGGAGGCAATCCTGTTGATTTCTTCTCCCGCATGACCCTTATGAGATTCTGGCTCACGGGAGACTCCGTCATATGGTTCATCTCCCTCATTTTGGTCCTCTATGTCCTTTACCCCTATATCTATCAGGCCATGTTCAACGGGACCCACACCTTGGCGCGCTGCCTTGTGGTTATCGGCAGCGTTATTGCGGTGGTCTGGATGTTCTCCGTTGTAAACCCCGAGTTGTTTGACATGGTTGAGATTGCCGTGTGCCGCATCCCCGTGTTTCTAATCGGATGCGCCATGGGCAAACTGGTACATGAGAAGCGCACGGCCAACCCCGTATGGGCGTTTGTCTCCATCCTGCTGTTCTTTGGCAGCATCTACCTGCTGCGCAACAACTACATCCAGGGGACTGTGGAGTTTCGCTTTGTCCAGGGAATCTGCGGCATAGGCGGAACGTACACCCTTGCTCTTGCTGCAGAAGGCGTCTCTAAACTGGGCACCATCGGAAACAAGTGTAACGAGCTTCTCTCTAAACCCGGAGACTGGTCCTTGGAGCTGTATTGCACCCACATTATGCTCAACCAGATCTATCAGTTAAGCCCTTTGTATGTGGACGGATCCATCAAGCGCTACCTGGTTGTGGCGGCATCCGCCATTCTACTTGCCTGGCTGGTTAAGAAAGCAGAGGACGCTATTTTGAAGGCATGGGATCTCCGGAAACAGAAATCCGCTTAAGCCACCCCTTCAGGCTGCGCACCCA
>JAQXQN010000085.1 GCA_029101185.1 Eggerthellales bacterium
ATAAAAGTTTGCTCGCCCGTCTGCTCGGACGTCTCCTCCTCAGCGAGCGCCGTGAGCGTGCCGGCTCCACCTGCGATCGCGGCAGCGCCCGTCAGCGCCGCTGTGGTCTTCAGGAATCCCCTGCGGGTGAGTCCGGTCTGAGGATTGTTCGCTTTTGACATCTCCCCTCCTCGATTGTAGGGGCCGCCCCCGTGCGTCATGACGGTTGCCGTGAGACGCGCGTCATGGTGACAAGAAGGTGGCTTTTATGGACCGCATTTTGCGGCCCCCATTAGGATAAGGGCTGGCCAGTCCTCTTGTCGTATTCTGCCATATACAGAGATGTTTAACAATGTTTCTGCTAAGGCAGAATAGGATAGAACTATTCTATTTCGCAGATAATCCGAAGGAGGCCTGTTCGGAGCGGGGTATCGAGGTTGATATCCGATGCGGCGAGCAGTCATGGGGATTGGAACTATGGAAAGAGCCTGCGTCGAAAAGTGGAGAACCATCTTGGCGCGCAGCACTGTTTGCGCTGAGCGCTGGGACGACGAGAGAATGAGGCACGAGCACTACATGCTGCGCCAGGTGAAGTCCGTGAGGAATGCCTGTGCGCACTCGTCCGACATCCTCAACGGCATCGCTGCCGACGACACGAGAGTCGACGCCGACACGGCCGTCATGGAGGCCCTGGCGAAAGTCGGGTTATCGCACCGCGTGAGAACGGCCAAGATGAAAAACCCACGCATCAGGCAGATTGCAACGCTCATGTACCTGCACTCCCAGCTCGTGCCAGAGGGGTCTGGGAAGAGGAGCTCGTCTCTCGGACTAGCGGCTCTCGAGAAGCGGTTGTCCGAAATGTGCGAGCTTGTGCCCACCAACGACGTGATTCGCTCCTCCCTGGTTTTTTTGACGAAGCTGATTGACTGCTGGTTCTGATAAGCCATAATGGAGCCAGATAAAAAAACCCATGGGTTTTGCAAGGCGGGGTCGCAGAAGCGGTTCCGCCTAGTTTTTTCTCCGTGCATGGCGGTTCCCGAGAACGTGCCGAAGCTTACTAGAACCACAAATCCATGCCCACCGCCTTGAAGGTGGAGCCGCAATGCCCATTGTCTCTTTTGGCGGGGCTATTGTCCCAGCTTCTGCGGGCGGAGCCTGTTGAACCGCACCTCCAAATCTTGAACTTTCTTTTCTTTGTCCAAGATTTGGGGCGCGGTTCATTCAGAACTGCAGCCCCCTCGCGTCGGTATGCGATCGCGGTTATTCGGGGAGGATGTAGTACACGGACGGGTTGGTTCCGTTTTCGGCCATGTACACTTCGGCATGGTGCTCGGCGATCATCTTGGAGACCTCGCTGTCGGGGTCGGTGATCTCGCCCCAGTGGCGGATGCGCGCAGGGCACGCCTGGACGCAGAAGGGGAGGTCGCCGTTGTCGGTGCGGCCGGCGCACAGGTTGCACTTACCCATGACCATGCGCTCCTCGTTGAGCACGGGGGCCCCGTAGGGGCAGGAGTTGGCGCAGGTGCTGCAGCCGATGCAGATGTCCTGATCGACGGAGACCACGCCGGTCGCCTCGTCCTTGTGCATGGCGCCGGTGGGGCAGTTCAACACGCACAGGGGGTCGCTGCAGTGGTTGCACAGCAGTGGCCGGAAGTGGAGGGAGACCTTTCCGTTGTCCACGTTGGGCATGTACAGGGTGCCCCCGTAGTAGTCCTCAAGATGGCACCAGCGGCCTTCGCCGGGCACCTCGTTGGAAGTCTTGCAGGCGATGGTGCAGGTCTGGCATCCGGTGCAGGATCGGATGTCGATGACCATCCCGTATTGCTTCTCGCTCATGTCTATTCCCTCCTATGCCTTCTCGACCTCGGCGCGAACGTCGTAG
This sequence comes from Eggerthellales bacterium, assembly GCA_029101185.1. GTDB lineage: Bacteria > Actinomycetota > Coriobacteriia > Coriobacteriales > Eggerthellaceae > Slackia. Next base: position 1,862 of record JAQXQN010000085.1, read on the forward strand.
AACGGGGCGTTCGTCATGCTGATGAACTCCTCGGTGGGGTTCTTGTCGTACGTGGTCAGGAACTGGTAGTGGCCGTCCACGAAGTCCTTGGGCTCCCAGCCCTGGGGCATGGTGACAGCGCCCTTGATGATGCCCGGGGTGACGAACGCCTTAAGAGTGACCGAGCCGCGGTCGTTGAACAGGCGCACCATGTCGCCCTGCTTGATGCCGCGGGCATCGGCGTCCTCGGTGTTGATGTAGAGCGTGGGCTCGGACTCCATGACGTCGAGCAGCTCAATGCCGGTGTGCTGGGTGTGCACGCGCCTGCGGTCGTGGTGCTGGGTGAAGATCAGAGGATACTTGTCAGCATACTTGTTCTCGGGGTTGTCCTTGTCGCGACGGTAGCAGGGCACCTGATCACCGTGCTCAACGAGGCTCTCGGTGTAGAACTCCAGACGACCGGTGGGGGTGTAGAACACCTTGTCGCCCAGGGGGTAAGTGGGGACGCCCCAGATGCCGTCCTTACGGGCGATGACGCCGACTTCGATCATTTCGTCAACGGTCATGCCGCCAAATGCGGGATGGTCGCTGGTGAGAATGTGGCGAACCCATTCTTCGTCGGTCCTCTGCCAGTACTGCTCGACACCAACCTTGGGAGCCAGCATGGTCATGATTTCGCAGTCAGACTTGCTGTCACCGAAGCGCTCGACAACGGGCTTGTTCACACGGACGTATGCGCCCTGAGTGGAATAGTCCCAGTTCTCGAGCCAGGTGGAGACAGGCAGGACCACGTCGGAGTACTGTGCGGTCCAGGTCCAGAACGGGTCGGCGGTCACGATGAAGTCGATCGCCGGGAACACTTCGTCGATCACCTTGTGGGCGTCGGGGCTCTGGTTGATGAAGTTGGAGGTTGCAATAAAGAAGAAGTCCAGACCGACGGGCTCGCGCTTGATGGCTGCGTCGTAGATCTCGGAGGATCTCCACAGGTGGTTCTTGGCGTGATACTCGGGGTCGTAGCCGTACAGGCCCAGGATGTTTGCGCCGTAGTCGCCGAAGGCTTCGCCACCGTCGGGGCCGACGAAGTTCCACTCGTCATCGTTGAATAGGGTTGCGCCGTCGCCGGTGAAGGAAACAATCTCGCCGTTGATGGGGTTGCCACCGTTGTTGCGGGAGGCGCCGCCGCCGGCGCGTCCGGTGTAGCCGCACAGGCCGGAGAGAGTGGCCGCGCTGCGCGGGAGCTCGTAGCCGTTGTAGTAGCGGGAGGATCCGGTGTTGGTCTGGATGGCGGCGGGGTCGGCCTTGGCGTACTCCAGGGCCATCTCTTCGATCTTGGCTGCAGGGATGCCGGTGATTTCAGCGGCCTTTTCGGGGGTCCACTCGGCAACGCCTGCGCACAGATCCTCGAATGCGGGATGGCACTTGACGCCTTCGACCTCATAGGAGCCGGTCAGAGCCAGGGTGGACTCGGGGCCGGAGGTCTGGTCGTCCTCGCCGGCGGACGCGCCGGCAGCCACGGCCACGTTAGCGGCGGTGTCCCAGGCCAGAATCTCGCCCTCGGCGTTGCGGACGTACTTGCCGTCGGCGTCGGAGACCAGAAGGGGGCCGCAGGAGTAGTTCTTCAGCCAGGTCTCGTCATGCAGCCCGTTGGCGATGATGACGTTCATCATGGACAGGATCAGGGCGGTGTCGGTGCCGGGGTTGATGGGGATCCACTCGTCGGCAATGGAGGCGGTGGAGCTCATGCGGGGGTCGACCACGACGATCCTCGCGCCGGCCTCCTTGGCCTGGGTGAGGAAGCGGACGGAGGGGGTGATGTTGTCGGCGATGTTGCAGCCAAAGAAGATCACGAGCTTGGAGTTGGTGAAGTCGAAGGCGTCGTGGCCGGGATCCGGGTTGCCGGTGACCATAGTGAAGCCCTCAGTGGCGGCGCCGTCGCCCATGATGCCCTCGGGCAGCCACAGAGAGCAGCCCAGGCAGGCGCCCATGCGGGATGCAGACAGCATGCCCAGCATGTTCAGGTTGCCGGTGAAGTTCCAGAAGGTGGCGTTGCGGGGGTCGTCCGCCAGGACCTTGTTGAGTTTCTCGGCAATGAGGTCGATGGCCTCGTCCCAGGTGATCTCCTCCCACTCGCCAGCCCCGCGCTCGGTGCCCTCCTTGCGCTTCATGGGGTGCATGATGCGGGCGTTCTCATCGAAGGCGTGCTGGGGCCAGGACATGCACCGTGCGCAGCCGTTGCTCCTGAAGGAGTCCTCGGGCAGCTGGCCGGGCTCGATATAGACGATCTTTCCGTCGCGCTTGCGGCCCTGCAGGGTGCAGTAGCAGCAGTTGTAGCCGGAGGTGACCACGAACTTCTCCAGCTCCTCCTGCTGGGCGAGGGCGACAGAGTCCTTCGCTACGGTCCTGTCCTCGGCGTCGTCAGCCGGATCCCCCTTGGGGGCGCAGCCGGTCAGGCCCACCGCCAGGGCGGACGCGCCTACGGCAGCGGCGAAGCTCCTCCGGCTCATGGGCGCGGTACTCTGCACAGCCGTCCCCTTCGACATCTCAGGCTTTTCGTTCCTTCGTGCCATACCTTTCCTCTCTTTCTCCTTCTTTGATCGCGCGCCGCGACGGGTCCTGCTGGCGAAGCGTGCAGGCCTGCGTGGGACGGCCGCGAAAGAGGCGTCTCCGCCCCCTGGAGTACATCGTAAGGGGGAGTGTTTAGGATTCTATTAAGAGGGGGATTATCATTTATTACCAATTATTAACCCGGCCCGCGCAGGCTGCGCACGCGCGCTAGGGCCGTGCATGTCAGGTCCGTGGGAAGAGGATGGACCAGGTCGACCGCCGGGGTGGGCGCGCGCCCCGCGGGCGCTACACAATCCGGTAGCCGACGCCCCATTCGGTGATGATGTGGGAGGGCTTCGACGGGTCCTCCTCGATCTTCTCCCGCAGCTTGCGGATGAACACCGCCACCACGCCGGTGTTCCCGTGGTGGCCGTACCCCCATACGGAGTCCAGTATCTGCTGCCTGGTGAAGACCGTGTTCGGGCGCTGGGCGAGCAGCAGGAGGATGTCGAACTCCTTGGCGGTGAGGTCGAGCCTCTCGCCCCGGGCGCACGCCTGCCTGGACTCTGGGTCGATCGTCAGGTCCCCCAGGGAGATTGCCGCCGCGCGGCCCGGTTGCGCGCCTCCGGGGTTCCCCCCGCTGCCGGGCTGGCGGTTCCTCAGGCAGCTGTGCACCCTCATGACCAGCTCCGCGGGCTCGAAGGGCTTCGTGACGTAATCGTCCGCGCCCAGCTTGAACCCGATTCCCTTGTCGACCAGGTCGTTCTTGGCCGAGAGCATGATGATGGGGAGAGATATATCGCTGTCGCGGATAGCGGAGCACACCTCAAAGCCGCTGTACCCCTCCATCATCACATCAAGGATGACCAGGTCCACCTTGGTCCTGGCGTAAAGGTCCAGGGCCTCAACCCCGTTCTTCGCCTGGATGACCTCGAAGCCCTCCCGCCTCATGCAGATGGAAACCACCTCGCGGATGCTGGCGTCGTCGTCGACAACGAGTATCGTCTTACCCATGATTCTCCCCCCATGTTCTCTATCCCCCAATGCCTGAATGCCCGCCGCACGCTATTCGAAGCCGAGTTCCGGCTCCTCGAACGGAATCCTGACCGTGAAGAGGCTGCCCTTGCCGAGGGTGCTTTCCAGCAGGATGCGGCCTCCGTGGAGCTCCGCGTATTCCTTCGCCAGCGTGAGCCCGAGCCCGCTTCCGCTGACCGGACGCGACACGGAGTTCCTCGCCTGCACGAACTTGTCGAAGACGATGGCCTGGTCCTCCTCGGAGATCCCCATTCCGTCGTCCTCAACGTCGAAGCAGACGTAACGGGAGTCCTCACTCATGTACGACCTCACCGAGACGTTCCCCCCGGGGGATGTGTACTTTATGGCGTTGGACCCCAGGTTCTCGAGGATATGGAGGAGCTTGCCCTGGTCTGCCATGATCAGGGGCGTGTCCCCGGCTTCCGCCTTGAATGCGATCCCTTTGTCGCGGGCGAGGGGGTCCAGGGTCCTCGAGAGCTCGTACATGACGTCGCCCACGTCCACCACGTCCTTCTCCAGTTTGACGGCGCCGGCCTCCATGCGGGCGGATTCCAAGAGGTTGTCAACCAGCCTGGAGAGGGACTGGGAGTTCGTCCTGATGGCCTGGATCGCGGAGGAGATGGTCTCCCTGTCCAGGTCCTCTGAATCCGCCAGCATCGCGGTGAACGCCCGGATCGCGGTGATGGGCGTGCGGAGCTCGTGGCTCATCATGACGAAGAAGTGAGACTTGTACAGGTCGTTCTCTGTGAGGCGCCTGTTCATTTCCTCGAGTTTCCGCGCCTGCTCCGCCAGGCTGTCGTTCGCCTCCGCCAACTGCTCTGTGCGCACCTCCACGAGGCCCTCAAGGTCCCTGTGCAGCGCGGCGAGATCCGAGGTCATTGCGTTGAACTGCTTGGACAGGGTCCTGATTTCCCCGCGGGCCCCGATGGCGTCGGGGTCGATCGCGGTCTCGAGGTCTCCGGAGGCGACCGCCTGAACAGCGCCCTCCACCTTTCTCAGCGGCTTGATCACGAACCTGCGGGAGACAAGGACGATGGTGAGCAGGCAGGCCGTCAGCACCCCAGCGGACAGGAAGGCCCGCTGCCCGATCCGGATGGCCAGGTCCCTCTTGTACTGGTCGGTCGGGATGGAGATGCTCGCAATGCCCACCAGGTCACCGATCTCCATCCCCTCCTTGGGAAATCCGGTGACGTCGATCTCCCCTTTCGGCCCCCCGTGGCAGGAGACGCACCCGGAGTCCATGGTGAGAGGCACCGCGTAGCGGAAGTAGTCGTCGTCGGAGCGCAGGGCGTCGGGTGCGTAGTACTCCTTCGCCTTAGGGTTCGACAGGAAGAACCCGATGGCCTCCGATTCGAATTCGTCGGGGGCGTGGCGGGGGTTGCGGGGCTGGCTCGCGGTGTAGCGGATGACGTAGTCGGTGCGGTGGGTGAACAGCGCCCCTATGGAGGTCCCGACGATGGAGCAGTGCAGGCCCTTGAAGGTGTAGGTGCCGTCGCCGTCGGTGTTGATTCGGTCCTGGTTCACCGACATGAAGTCCCATGCGGCCTGCATCTCCTCGGAGAGGATGTACGCCTGCTCCCGGAGGGACTCCTCGTACTGCTTCTGCTCGAGCCACACTTCCGCCATCACGCTGAACAGGAGGAGCAGCGTGATGACGACGGTGGTGGGTATCGCCAGCCATAGTTCGAGCCGAGGTTTCATGGGATTCTTTCAGGATGGTCTGAGCTTGCAACTCCCTCCATAATTTCAGTCTTCCAACTGATTGTCAATCTATCGAGCGCCTACTTCTCGACCTTCAGGTTCGCCAGGGGGGAGTCCTTGCGGCCCTTGCGGTCCACCAGGTTGACCAGCACGTACACCGCAAGGCCGCTGGCCATGCCCGCCAGGATAGGGGTGGCCCCGCTGGTGCCCATGGCCACGAAGCACGCGGTCACCACCGCGCCGCTGACCGCCAGCGACCACAGGCCCGCCTTGGGGCTGAAGCGCTTGAGCAGGAAACTGGCCACCAGGGGCACGAAGACGCATCCGGACAGGTAGCCGTAGGAGATGTCGATGCCGGCCAGCACGTCGTTGATCCACAGAGCGCACACCATCACCGCCACGCCGATGAGCGCTGCGAACGCTCTGGTCACGTTCACCTCGTTGCGCCTTGAGGGTTTGTTGTTGACGAAGCGGACGTAGAGGTCGTTGTACAGGATGGTGGAGGATGCCAGGATGGTGCCGGAGCTCACGGACATGGCCGCCGCCATTGCCGCGGCCAGGATGATCCCCCGCACGCCCTGGGGCAAGAACGCCGTGATGCCCGCCACAAAGGCGTCACCGGGGTCGGACAGCCCCGGCAGCAGGGCGAACACGCTCATCCCTATGACGCAGGTGGCCAGGGCATAGAGGATGGAGTACACGCCGGCGGCCACGGTGCCGGTCTTGGAGACCCTCTCGTTCTTGGCGGTGAAGATGCGCTGCCAGATGTCCTGGCCGATGATGAGGCCGGGTACGTAGAGCAGCACGTAGGCGAAGCTTCGGTCGAAGCCCATGTTGCCGGGGGACATGTACCCCGCCGGCACGGCCGAGGCCAGGGCGTCCCAGCCCCCAGCCGCGGAGATGCAGAAGATCGGCGCCAGGATCAGGATGCCGACGGTCTTGACCACGAACTGCACGATGTCGGTCATGGTCACGGACCACATCCCGCCCACGAAGGTGTAGATGATCACGATGCCGCCGCCGGCCACCATGGCCAGGGTGGGGTCTATCCCCAGCACGCCGTGGATGATGGTGCCGATGGCGATGACCTGGGTCACAGACAGGGTCAGGGTGTAGATCAGGGTCAGCGCGGAGCTGAAGATCCTGGCCGCTGGGCCGTAGCAGTCCTCAACCACCTCGTTGACGGACAGGGCCCGCAGCCTGGAGAGCTTGGTGGTGACCAGGAATCCCGCCAGGATCAGCCCTACGCCGATGGACAGGTTGAGCCACACGCCGCCGAACCCGAAGTTGTAGCCCAGCTCCGCCGATCCGACGGTGGACCCGCCTCCCAGGGCCAGGGCGGCCATGCACCCAAAGAACAGGGGGAAGGACAACCTGCGGCCTGCCACCAGGTAGTCCTCCTTGGTCTTGGCGAAGCGTGCGCCCAGGAAGCCCACCGCGATAATCACCACGAAGTAAAGCCCGATGATCGCAAAGTCAAGTAGGGTTAGGGAAGAAGAGCCATTCATGAGATGCGCCTCCCGTATGTCTGGGAGAAGCCGTTCCAATGATGCCTGTTTGCAAAGGACGAACGATGCGGGTGCCATGTAGATGAATATGGGGCCACGCATCGTGACATTCAGGCAATAGAAAAACCAGCTTCACCCACGCAAAAATCAAGCGCACGAAAACACCGCGCGCAATGCGTGTAGTAATTTGCTGGATGCCGTGTATTATATATTCCCGCTTGCGAATTGCAACGGGCGATTGCAGCACAGCAGGCATCGGGAAAGGATTTCCTCGTGATCACCATTGCGGATATTCTGGCACTACCGGCCTTCGAAAGGGTGGAGTTGATTGCCCCCTGCCCCCGTGCCGCAACTCGCGCGGTGCACAACGTGGGAATCCTGGACTGTCCTCCTGATTATGACCGCTATGAGGTGTACCGTCCGGGAGAGTTCATCGTTACCAACCTGGGGTTTGCCAACGGCAGCGTGGAGTTGGTGGAAGATTCCATGCTCGCCATGCTCAAGCGGGGCGTGTCCGGCATTGCTATCAAGACGGTGTACGACCCTCCCATTACCGATGCGGTGCGCGCCGCCAGCGAACGCTTCGGGATTCCTGTGTACCTCTATACCGGCGCCTACCACGAGATGGTGGCGTATCAGGCCCTTGACCTGCTACGACGCGATGAGCTTGAATCTGACAAGGGAGAGGCGGTAGATGCCCTGTTAGCGGGCATGTCCCAGGAGGAGATACGCAGGTCCGTATATGATCTGGCTGGGCTCATCGGCACGGTCATGAACTGTTTCGCCATATCTCCCAAATCTCGTGATACCAGTTCTTTATACGCCACCCTCGAGCAGGTGAAGATCGCCTTGGCCCAACCGGCTGCCTTGGGCTTGTCCCTGGAGTCTTCCTTTGCCTGTAGGTACCACGACCTGGTGCTGGTGTTGGTCTCCTATGAGTCCACTTCCGCCTGGGAGTCCTCCTCAAAGCGGATAACCTCCCAGATTGCCGATGCCATGTCCATGCACTGCGGCGTGGGAAGCCCTATGGTCCTCGGATCCGCGGACCTGTCCATTCGCCAGGCTTTGACCTGTCTTGATCAGGCCCGGTCTGCCGGCAAGAGCGTGGTGTTCTGGAGAGATCTTGGGATTGGGGCCTTTGTCACCGCTGCTCGGACGAGTAGGTTGTTCTCTCAGACCGCAGCCGAGTATCGGCAGGTGCTTGCCGCCTATGACCAGGAGCATGCCACGGAGCTCATGGCCACCGCTGCGGCATTCGTACAGGCTCATGGCGAAGTGAAAGTGGCCGCGGAATCTCTGTTCCAGCATCCCAACACGGTGCGCTATCGTCTACGTAAGATCCGCTCCCTCCTTGGTTTTGAGGAGGGGGACGCCGCGTTTCTCCTGATGTTGCAGTTTATGTTCCTAATCTAACCTCGGGACGCTCCTCGCCACGGCCCTGCCGCATCCCTGTCGCGTCCCTGTCGCACCCCTGCCGCGGCCTCTATTCCTCCGCCGCCTTCAGGGAAAGGCTTTTTCGGTTTATCACTGTTCTCTCGTACAAAAAGTGAATCTCGAATTTGTTCAGACACATAATGCCTGACCCTCCTGGGCCTCCCATAATGGTCGCTAGAGATTAGGTATCACTGCCCTTATGCAGGACCGGATGCGGCGCATTTCGCAAAGGGACCCTCGCTGATAGGGCGTGAAGATATCCGATCCTGTCTGGAGGGGTTGTCGAGGCCTAGGCAACGTCCGTCGGGGGGAGGACTTTGTAGGCATAAAGCTAGACGAAGGGACTCCATTATGACTGAATCGGTATTCCAAGGACGCAGCCTGCTGTCCATCAGCGACTACAGCAAGGCTGAGCTAACCTGGCTCATCGGCTTCGCAGAGCACCTCAAGGACCTGAAGAAGCGCAACATCCCCCACCGCTACCTGGAGGGCAAGAACATCGCCCTGATCTTCGAGAAGACCTCCACCCGCACCCGCGCCGCATTCACCACCGCCTGCATCGACATGGGGGCACACCCCGAGTACCTGGGCAAGGGCGACATACAGCTGGGCAAGAAGGAGACCGTGCTCGATACCGCCAAGGGTCTCGGCCGCATGTTCGACGGCATCGAGTTCCGCGGCTTCAAGCAGCTCCATGTGGAGCAGCTGGCCGAGTACGCCGGCGTGCCCGTGTGGAACGGTCTGACCGACCGTGAACACCCCACCCAGATGCTGGCCGACTTCATGACTATCAAGGAGAACTTCGGCAAGCTTGAGGGTCTGACTTTGGCCTACTGTGGGCAGGGCCGCA
>JAQXQN010000086.1 GCA_029101185.1 Eggerthellales bacterium
GCATGACATCACTTGCTCGGGCGTCAGAAAGGTCCAGCACGTCGTGGATCATCCGCTTCTCGTCCTCTTCTAGCTCCTGGTTGTCGTCCACCATGGAGCGGATCTCCTCTTCGGAGGCCTCGGTACGGTTGCGGTTGAACAGGCCAAACAGGCCAGAGCGTTTTGCGGTGTCCATCGTGCGGTTCTGCTTCCTCTAGTGCGTCTTGCGCGGGCGCGGGCCGGGGCGGCGGACCCGGGCCGGGGCGGCGGACCCGGGCCGGGGCGGCGGACCCGCGCCCCACGTCGCATGTGCGTTTCTGCGGCATTGTACAAACAACGGACAGTCCGCACTACTGCATCCGCGATACCGCTACTTCATCGTAACCAGCCACCGCATAAAAGCACGACGCCGGCCGAAAACACGGTCGGCGCTCAAATTCGCTCACTCGATTCCAGGCTGACACCGAAAACGGGCTCGCCATCGTGGCAATCGTCAGCTACAAATTACTGCCGAGGCAAAACCCACTGCATATACTCCCAGGCATCCTGCTCCGCCACGTCCCACAGCTCCACCTTGGTTTTCTGGAAGCCACCGGCCGTGATGGCCTGCACCCTGGACACCTTCGCCATACGCTGGAAGGGATTCTGCTTGGTCTGGGCAAACTGGATCTTCCTGCGGGGCAACAGGTCCGTGGTGGTAGAGAAACCGCCGTTGATCACCTTGAGGAAATTGCGGTCGTAGCCCATGGAGGAATTCCTGTACCACAACACAGAACCCACCACGTTGCCAAGAAACACCAGGCCAAAGATGGGATACAGCGCCGGGAAGACGTTGAAGGCGTACATGAGGATCATCTGGTCCTCGGCATCAAGGCCAGGCAGCCCCGCAACCCACAGCAGTACAAGATGGACGGCAACCACGCACACCAGCGTCCAGAAGTTACCACTTTGAAGCACCGAGCGCCGCAGGATTGCCCGCCGAAGGGCAACGGGAGCAGGCCTGATGGGGGCCTCCAGACTGGCGGCGTACTCGGGAATCAGCCCCGCCAGCAAATCCGGAACGTCCTTCATCCTGGCAAAGGGGTGGATGACGGTGGTTGGCGAAACAGGCTGGGCAGACCCCTCGTTGCCGCCAGAAGCGTCAACGGATTCAATCTTGGACACGGACAGTTCGCAGTAGCCCAAGAGCTTGCGGACAAGGCTCTGCTTGATGACCACGCCCTGGACCCGGTCTACGCCCACGCCCTTGAACTCGCGCTTGAGGATACCGTGCTCAATCTCGATGCGGCCCTCGCGGCGGCGCACAACAAACCCGCCGTACTTGAGCGTAACGCCGATGGTGGACAGCACCCACATGATCAGAATCACAACAGCAGACACGCCCACGCCAAAGAGCACCACGTGGCCGATGCCCTGGCTCACCGCGCTGTCAACCACAGCCCCCACGCCTTGGGCGATCATACTGTCCATATAGTCCTCAAAGGAACTGCCCAAAAAGCTCCCGATACCGGCAAGGGCAGCCAACACGCCAAGGAACATCAGGCCCATCTGCTCCACGGACCCGGATAGAGCCGAGAACAATAACTCTTTATTGGAGAGCCGTGCCTCATAGGTGACCCGTCCGGTCTGGATCTCTTCGCCACCAAAAAGGCCCCGCACGTCGTGGACCATGCCCTCGGCGATGTCGAGCACGTTGCCTTTTACGGTGCCGTCGGATTCCTTGGCCACGGCGAAGGGTGCAGCACCGAAGGCGGCGGTTGCGTTGACGGCGGATGCGATGCCAGCGGCGGTGGCGCCAGCGGGACCGGCAGAACCGGCGGCCAAGGACGCTTCGCCAGAAGGCCGAGCAGTCAGGCTGTTGGCAAGAGCGGCGTTCTGAGCAGGGTCAACGCCAAGGACCCGCAGGGCAGTGTCAGGGTCATTATTGCAGTTGGCCACCATCCACGCAGACGGGACCACCACGCCTCGGACCACGGCGTTGCCAAACTGGTCAATGCTACCGCCGTCGGAGAGCACCTTCTTGCGGCGATACAGCTCCGCGCGCAGGGCCTCGGCGTCGGTGATGCGCAGGTAGTTCAGGCGCATGGCGTCATTGGAGGAGCCGCCGGCGTTGTCAATCTTGACGTTGCACACGCCAATCAGCCGCTGGACCAGCTTCATCTCCTGGTTAACCGCCTGGACGCGCTGATAGGGGATGTGGAAATGCTTCTTGGAGATTACGCCGCTGTGCACGCTGATCTCTTCCGGGGTGAGCTCATAGCTCATGAACCGCCAGGACAGATACGTACTCAAGAAGCAAATTGCGCACAGGAGGACCACAAGACCCACGGCCAAGACAATCATCAGGGCAAAGGGGAGGGGCAGGCCGCCATCTGAGAGGAGCTCGGTGATAGCCCCGATCAGGGAGACCCCCATGGACACGCACAGGACCACCGTGACGAGGAGGGCGTTGTACCAGAAGAAGGAGGGGTGAACCCGATGCCTTCCGGGCCTCAGCGCCTCGGGAACTGAAGACCTAGGATCGGTGGCGGGGATCTTCTCAGGAGGATTGGCCGCAGCAGTCAGCACGCGTTGCCTATACGCCTGCCAGTCTGGCGCGTCCAGGTAAGAAAGGTCAGCCATGATGCACCCCTAGATGTCTTCCTGGGCCAGACGGGCCTGGGTGGCAATTGCGTCGCGGAGTTTGTCCGCTTCGTCAGCCGTAAGACCAGGAATCTCGTGGGAACCGGCCGCGGTGGAAACGGTGACGCTGGCAAGACCTAGGGCTCGCTGAATGGGTCCCTGCTTGGTGTCGGTGTTTTGCACGCGGATGAAGGGAACGATGATGCGGGTACGCCAGATGATGCCTTTTTGGATGTCAAGCTCCCATTGGCCCACTTCGTAGCGCCAACGGATGTAGCGAAGCTGAGGCACGACCACGCAGAAGATGAGCAGCGACACCGCGAGCACGGCAAGGGTGATTCCCGAAAGAATGGCAAGTTCCGAGGGGCCCTGGGTCTGCGCGGTGCCTGTCGCGATCATGATGATAAGAATCAGCAGGTAGGTGGGAATCACGGTCAGGCAGATGGTGATGGCGGCGGCGATTCTCCATGCTGTCTTGACGCGGGGAGCAAGCATGTTTGCGGGGACGGGTCTCACGGTTTCCTCCTCTGTTGGGCACGAATGTTGCCACGTGGCGGGGCAAAGCGGCGCGTGCGGC
>JAQXQN010000087.1 GCA_029101185.1 Eggerthellales bacterium
AGGAATGAAGAACTCCCCTTCTGCGGTCTGGACGAAGCCATAACCCTCTGAGGCGATGCTAATCACCCCATGGGGATTTGCCCGAGATGTCCTACGGGTCTTGGTATGTCGGGAACGGGAGCGAGCCATGAGCCCCTATGAGGAAGCCACCAGCGACGCAGCGGTCTCAAAGGCCACATCCCTCTGGGGATCTGCATCCTCATCTGCGGAGTCGGAGTTGTTGACGGTAATCTGAGCCGGGATGCCCACCCCGTCAATCACGTATCCGCTTGGGCTCTTGTACCGGGCAGCGGTATAGCGCAGGCCGCCACCAAAGGACAGGGGCGTGGTGATCTGCACCGATCCGCGACCCATAGTAGTGGTGCCCACAATGGTGCAGAGGCCATAGTCCCGCAGGGCAGCAACCAAGACCTCCGCCGCGCCGGAGGTATTACCGTTGACCAGCACCACCAAAGGTGCGGAGGTGGCCACTTCGCCAGAGGCAGACTTGGTGGTGGTGCCCTCAAGGGTCTCTATCTCCACCACCACGCCACTGGGGATAAACAGGCTCGCCACGTCTACCGCCTTGGTCAGGTATCCGCCAGGGTTGTCACGCAGGTCAAGGACGAAAGCAAGGGCCCCCTGGTCCGTAAGCTCCATGATTGCCTGGCGTACCAGGGCGTCGGAGTTGGAAGTAAACTGACGAAGTTGAATGTATCCCACGGTGCCGTCAAGCAGGATGCTCACGTTGGGCTCCTCATAGTCCTGGCAGATCAGAGTGGTGGTGAACTCCCCATCATCCTTGGAAGACACCGTGGCCTCCCCCTCTGAAGAGCCTTCGGCGGGGGATTGGGAATCGTCGGAGGCATCCGACTGGGCAGAAGAAGCGGCCCTGCGCCAGGTAATCACCACATCGGATCCCGACTCACGCTGTACCGCGTTGATGACCTCCGTGGCAGACCAGGTCTGGGAGCGGTCCCCGTCAATGGCAACCACCACATCTCCGGGCCTGACCCCCTGCTCGGCGGCGGAGGAGTTCTCGAAGACGTCAAGGGCGTAAGCCTGGCCGTCCTTCTCAGCGAAGAACACCCCCACGCCCGGGTATGACTCATTGGTGCCAGCAACGTAAGCGGAATACCGGCTTGGACTGTAATAACGGCTGTAAGAGTCATTGGTGGTGGTCAAAAAGGCGTTGATGACCGCCTCGGAGGTAGTGTCAATCTCGTAATCATCAAGGCTCTCGGAGTTGATGATTACCTCAACCTCAGAGAGTTGGGAGGCAACCTGCCCAAGACGGCCGTCAGCAGGAGAGGAGCTCGCCTGGGAGGTGGCGGCATCGCTCAGCCCGAACCGGGACATAATAAAGTCATTGCCCCTCAGGAAAAAGCCTGCCATGAACAGGAACACCCCGGTGACAATAAGGGCAGCCACCCTGATGTGCTGGTGGCTGATGGTCCCTTCGCTATGTCGTCCACGCTTAATCATGAACGCACGTGCCTACACCTTCAGATACCGGCGCATGGCAAATGCAGAGCCAATAGCAGCAATAATCAGGCCGGATACTAGCAGGGCAGCATAGATGATGAGATACACCTGACCAGAAACGTCAACGGAGAGCCATGCAAGGTTCTCGGTGATGGCAGGCAAGCCAAACCTCCTGACCATCTCTATGCAGCCGATGGCAAGCAGGGCGCCAATGACGGCATGCACGGAACTCTCCATCAGGAAGGGTCCACGGATGAATCCGTTTGAGGCACCCACCAAGCGCATGATGGAAATCTCCTTGTTGCGAGCAAGGATGGACAGGCGGATGGTGTTGTTGATGAAGATAAGGGCGATCACGATAAGCAGGGCGATAAACCCGATGCCAATATAGCGGATGTACTTGGTGAGGGTAAGCAGCTTTTCCACCGTCTCCTGGCCATAGTGCACGCTTTCGGCGGGATTTTCAGGGTTGTCGCAGATGGCCTGGAAGCCGGGATCATCGGTAATGGCCTGGGCAACAGCATCTACGCCCTGAGCCTCAACCAGGTTGACCTCGATGGATGCAGGCAGCGGATTCATGCCGTCAAGCTGGGCAAGCATCTCCTCAGAGCTGGTGGAGGCGCGGAAGTTCTCAAGGGCCTGGTCTTTGGTGGTAAAGGTCACAGAATCAACGCCCTCGAAGCCTTCGAAGGTATTCATGGCCGCTTGGATATCCGCATCCGAAGCCTCATCGGAGACGTAGCAAGTGATGGCCACCTTGTCCTCCACGTCAGAGATGGTGTCATCTATCACCACTCCGGCAACGGAGAAAACGCCAATGATGAGCAGGGACAGGAAGATGGTGATGATGGAGCCAAGGGTGGTGCTCAGGTTTCTGGTAAACCCGATGAGGGACTCCTTGAAAAAGTAAAGCAGACTAGACATCGAAACCGTACACTCCCCTATCCTGGTCGCGGGTCAGCTGGCCGCCGTCAAGGGCGATGACACGACGACGCATGTTGTCCACCATTTCGCGGTCATGGGTGGCCACCAGCACAGTAGTTCCGGTGCGGTTGATGCGCTCGAGCAAATCCATGATGCCTCGGGAGGTCTGGGGATCCAGATTTCCCGTGGGCTCGTCGCACACCAACAGAGGAGGGCGGTTGACGATGGCCCGAGCAATGGAGACGCGCTGCTGTTCTCCGCCGGAAAGCTGGTCAGGACGCTTCGACAACTTGTCCTGAAGGCCCACCAACCTCATGTCCTCGGGAACTTTGGTCTTTATCAGGTGGTTGGACTTACCAATGACCTGAAGGGCGAAGGCCACGTTCTCATACACGGTCTTGTTGGGCAGCAGC
>JAQXQN010000088.1 GCA_029101185.1 Eggerthellales bacterium
GAAAAGGTCCCCGTGCTTGACTCCTCCAGCCGCGTCGTCGCGACCGTGAGCCGCAAGGATCTGCTTCACGTCACGATGAAAGTCTACCTGGACCAGAAAGGCCTGGTTTTCGAAGATTAGAGCGGCGCCGCGCACCCCAGAAAGGGGCGGCAATGACCACCCGAATCCTGTCCTTGAATCTTCAAAATCAAACGCAACACCTCGGAGTAGTGGATCTCGTACGGCGTTCGGCGGCCCAGGCGTAGACCTCCAGGCGACGGGCCCCTAAACAAGCAGCGGGAGGAGATCCCCCCGCTGCTTGCAGGAAACGCTGTCAGGCGCCTTAGAACCTATCCGTTCCGCTCCACGGAGACACAGTCGGCGATGCGCTCGTGAGGCCCCTGTCCGATCCGGACGGCCTTTGGGCGAAGCGGGCCTGGAAGCCTAGATGCCCAGCGCGTCGCATGCGGACTCGGCGGCCACGAAGCCCGAGGTGCAGCAGAACGCCTGGCCGGTGCCGCCATGCTCGCCGTAGGGGTAGTCGTTGTACCAGAACGAGCCATTGTCCTGTCCGCCGATGTAGAGGCCCTCCACGGGAGTTCCGTCCGCATGCATGGCGTTCATTTTGCCGTCGGTGCGGATGCCGCCGCAGGAGCCATAGGCGTTCGACTCGATGGCGGCCGCGTAGAAGGGAGGAGTGAGGAGCGGGGTCTGATATCCGGGGTCCGCCCCAAAGGGGTCATGGCTGTCGTCCTCGCCAAGAATACGGGCGTTGTAGCTCCCAATGGTCTCCGACAGGGTCTCCGGGGGAACGCCCATGGCCTTCGCCAGGTCCTCGATGGTGTCGGCCTTCACTATGCTGGGGCTCTTCGCGATGGACTCCGCGAAGTTACCCACGGCGGTGCCGGTGCCGTAGTTGAAGTCAGTGATCACGCTGTAGGCGTCCACGTGGTCCTGGTCGAACAGGGTCCAGACCTTGGGCTGGGATGCGATGCACACGTTGAGGCGGGATGTGTTGCATTCCTCCACCAGGGTCTCGTTGTAGAACCGGCGGCCCTCATGGTTGACCATGGGCAGGCACTTCCCGGGAGAGCAGATGCCCTCTGGGTCCACCCACCAGCTGGGCGGCCACTGGGTGAAGATGGTCGTGATACCGTCCCAGGGATCCCCCACGACCTTGGACAGGCCGTACATGACCGCGCTGCGGCTGTGCTCGCAGGCCCCTGCGTCGATGGCCATGTTGATGCCGTCCCCGTCCTGGCCGTCCATTCCGCAGAAGACGACCCGCTCGGAGGGGACGGGAAGCCGGTCGGCGACCATGGCGGGGTTGCGGCCCCAGCCGCCGGTGCCGAGAACGACGGCCTTCGCGTTGATCTGGGTAATGGATCCGTCGGGGGATTTGGCGTACACCCCGGCCACCTTCTCCCCCTCCATCACGAGGCCCACCACCGGGGTTTCCAGGCGAAGGTCCAAGTTGGGCATGGTGTCACCGTAGTCCCACAGCGGCGTGAGCATGCCGGTGCCCATATTGACCCACCCGTTCTCGCCGATGCAGATGTACATAGGCGCCTCGGGCGCGCCCACGTACGTCAGCAGGGCGCCCTGCTCGAGCGCCCAGTCGATGGCTTTGCCGGCGTTGTTCAGATACGCCCAGACCACATCGCTGACGCAGCCCCAGTCGTGCCAGTCCATCTCGGACTCGTAGAACGCCTGCAGGTCGGTCTCGCCGCCCGTCGCCAGCTGCGCTCGTGTGTTCGGCGCGCACAGGCCCTCGGTCACGGCGGAGGTACCGCCCCGGCTGGCGTTCTTCTCTAGCCAGACGACCCGTGCGCCCCGCTCGGCCGCGCGGACCGCTGCGTAGGTGCCAGCGGACCCGGAACCCACGACCACGATGTCGCACTCCTCGGTGGCGGCCACGGCGCCAGGATCCACGGGGGGAAGGCCTGTTCCTTCCCCCGCCGCGGGGGCGGGGGCCTCGGGGGCGGAACTGCAGCCGGCCGCCAACGCTGCCGCGGCTGAGGCGGTTACCAGGCCGGCGCCTGCCACGAAGCTTCGACGGGAAAGATCGTTGCTCATCTCGTTCTCCTATCTGATGGTGGTACGTGGCCCGCTTCATCGTGCCGAGGGAGGGGCTCGGCGCAGCGGAGTCGGGTTAGGCACCAAGGTAGCCGCTTCCCTGGGCGCTTCGCC
>JAQXQN010000089.1 GCA_029101185.1 Eggerthellales bacterium
GACCGCTTTGTCGTGGCCCGCCACTACATCATCTACCGCTACGTGCAGAACCAGAAGCGCCGCAAGAACACCACCGACGACCAGATCCTCTCGCTCATCGAGTGCAACAACGAGGAGGTCAAGCAGGAGAACTCCAACAAGAACCCCTCCGTTAACTCCGTGCAGCGCGATTACATGGCCGGGGAGGTCTCCAAGGACCTTGCCATGCGCATCCTGCTTCCTCAGGACGTGGTGAAGGCCCACCAGGAAGGCCTCATTCATTTCCATGACACTGACTACTATGCCCAACATATGCACAACTGCGATCTGGTAAACCTTGAAGACATGCTCCAGAATGGCACGGTCATCTCCGGCACCCTGATCGAAAAGCCCCACAGCTTCTCCACCGCCTGCAACATCGCAACCCAGATCATTGCCCAGGTTGCCTCCAGCCAGTACGGCGGCCAATCAATCTCTCTGACCCACCTTGCCCCTTTTGTGGATGTCAGCAGGCAGCGTATTAAGCGCGACGTGCTCTCTGAGCTGCAGCATCTTGGGGTAGAACCCAATGAGGAGAAGGTTAACGAGGTCGTGGAGGATCGGCTTAAGGACGAGATCCGCCGCGGTGTCCAGACTATCCAATACCAGGTGGTGACCCTGATGACCACCAACGGCCAGGCGCCCTTCGTCACGGTGTTCATGTACCTCAACGAGGCCCGCAGCCCCGAGGAGAAGCATGACCTTGCCATGATCATCGAGGAGGTGCTCCGTCAGCGCCACGAGGGCGTGAAGAACGAGGCCGGGGTGTTTATCACGCCTGCGTTCCCCAAGCTCATTTACGTGCTCGAGGAGGACAACCTGTGCGAGGGGAGGCCCTACTTCTACCTGACCCAGCTTGCCGCCAAGTGCACCGCTAAGCGTATGGTTCCTGACTACATCTCCGAGAAAGTCATGAAGCGCAACAAGGTCGACAAGAACGGCAACGGCCAGTGCTACACCTGTATGGGATGCCGAAGCTTCCTTACCCCCTATGTGGACGAGGATGGCAATCCCAAGTACTATGGCCGCTTTAACCAGGGTGTCGTCACCATCAATCTTGTTGACGTGGCCTGCTCCTCAAAGGGCAACGTTGACGAGTTCTGGAAGATCTTCGATGAGCGTCTGGAGCTTTGCCATAAGGCGCTGATGGCCCGTCACAACCGCCTTAAGGGCACGCTCTCCGATGCCGCCCCCATTCTGTGGCAGTACGGCGCCTTGGCCCGTCTTAAGAAGGGAGAGACCATCGACAAACTGCTTTACGGCGGATACTCCACCATCTCCCTGGGCTATGCCGGCCTCTACGAATGCTGCAAGTACATGACGGGCAAGAGCCACACCGATCCCGAGGCCACCCCCTTTGCCCTTGAGGTCATGCAGCACATGAATGACAAGTGCGCCGAGTGGAAGGCCCAGCACAACATCGACTTCTCCCTGTACGGCACCCCGCTCGAGTCTACCACCTACAAGTTCGCTAAGTCCCTCCAGCGCCGCTTCGGCGTCATCGAAGGAATCACCGACAAGGGATACATCACCAACAGCTATCACGTGCACGTCGCGGAGGAGATCGACGCCTTCACCAAGCTCCGGTTTGAGGCGAGCTTCCAACGCCTGTCCCCGGGCGGGGCAATCTCCTACGTGGAGGTGCCCGACATGCAGGACAACCTCGAGGCCGTTATCTCTGTGCTCCAGTACATCTACGAGAACATCATGTACGCAGAGCTCAACACCAAGAGTGATTATTGCCAGGTGTGCGGCTACGATGGCGAGATTAAGATTGTAGAGGACGATGGAAAGCTGATTTGGGAGTGCCCCAACTGCGGGAACCGAGAGCAGGATAAGCTTAACGTTGCCCGAAGAACCTGCGGATATATCGGAACCCAGTTCTGGAACCAGGGACGCACCGAGGAAATTCGCGACAGGGTAATGCACCTGTAAGACCGTAAGAGTTTGATGCGGCACCCCGTTCCAAACACAAGGGACGGGGTGCATTTTTTCGCACATCGCGGCATATATCATCAGACCACGTAATCGGAGGGATCCATGAATTACTGCAATATAAAATTCTGCGACATCGCCGATGGGGTAGGGGTGCGCACCACGTTGTTCGTGTCAGGGTGCAGGCGTCATTGTAAAGGGTGCTTTCAGCCCGAGACCTGGAATTTCTCCTATGGTGAACCATTTTGCGATGACACCCTTTCGAAAATCCTCGAGAGTCTTGAACCCTACTACGTGACCGGCCTGACCCTTCTTGGAGGAGAACCATTTGAACCCGAGAGCACCGGTGAAGTATGCCGCATCTGCACTGCAGTAAAAGAGAGATTTCCTCAAAAATCAATCTGGGCCTTCAGTGGCTTCACCTTTGAGGAGTTGTTAAACAGGGCAGAAATGGAGCCTTCGCTGAAAGAAATCCTGCAAAAAATCGACGTGCTGGTGGACGGACCCTTTGTTCAGGATCTGCACGACATAACTCTGAGATTCAAAGGATCCAAAAACCAGAGAATCATCGACGTCGCCGCATCCATGTCTGATGGCACGGTCCATCTTTGGTCGGATGACCCACAATACGCAACCCATGACATGGTATAAGATTGCGTAAGACGATATAAAGCAAGAGAGGGGGAAGGCCCATGTCCCTGGTACCATGTCCAGAATGCGGGAACCAGGTATCCACGCTTGCTGAACACTGCCCCAACTGCGGCTGTCCTGGGACACTGTTCCCTTCGCCAGATTTATCCATAGGGGACACAGTCAGATTTGGGGCAAATCCTACTACAGGAGAAGCCCTACAATGGCGAGTTGCCCGTCTGCAAGAGGGGCATGCCCTTTTGGTGGCAACAACCGTGCTTACCACCATGCCTTACGGTCCGGAAGGGGGCTGCCCCTGGGAGCGATCGGATGTGAGGGCATGGTTGAATGCCGTCTTTCCTGAAGCATGGCTGTCAAAGGAAGAACGCCAGCACGTTACTGCAGTAGCGCTACACAATGAGGAAAGTGCCGAATGGGGCACACCGGGCGGCGCCGACACGGAAGACTATTGCTTCTGCATGAGCTATCAGGAAGCATTGCGCTACTTCACCGGAAATGCCCAGCGCGCAGTAGGTACGCCCTGGTGGTTAAGAACTCCAGGGATCGAAAGTTCCTACACGGCAACCGTATCGGGATTCGGCGTAATTAACGCCAATGGACAGGAGTCCCATACTGAAGGGATAGGGGTTCTTCCTGCGCTTTGGATTGAAACCTCGGTAGCGGACCGCTAACAAATACCCAAGCAATTGAAAGAGTCGATGCAGGTTGGGCGCACTGAATCCTCTGGTTAGTTTACGTAACATGTATTATCCGTATTACTTGTATTCGTGCACGTACACATCATGCACCCACAGCCCACGACCACGTCTCGCCCATGGGCATGAACACTGCAATCAATCCAATCAGACCTTAGGCATGCCGGGCATTCACAATCTAGAAGAAAGACTCCACAGGAGCGGTACCAACAGACTGCCCAGAACCACTGGAAGTTCCAGTTAACTCAGCAAGCATATTCATATACACGGGGTCATTCATAAACATATACGAAGATATGCCATTAAGAATGGCTGCAAGCAAGGTAAAAATGATGGTTCGGCGTACATGCCGCCAGGTATAAAACGCCTCAGGATCATCATTCCTGCGCACGAAGACCGGTTTGAACTTAATCATGGCAACGATGATGATGATTGCTGCAAGGCAATCCAGAAACAATCCTCCAAACAAAAGACTCACCAAGGTCACCACTAAAGCAACCTGGGACAGCACGCGAACAGACTTAAGATTCGGATTCATATATACACCTCAACAATTTGCTCATACGCATGTGACACGTCGTCATATGACAAGCCACAATACCCTCGCGTCATTTATTATGCAGTGTAACGGAGCCTGCAAGTGCCCGGATGTAAATTACGGGAATGCATGGAACTGCTACCAAATTGAAATTCGAACAGATATTCGTTTTGATTATGGTATACTGCAAAAAACATCTGTTCGGTTATTGGTGAATATGAAGAAAGTGACCGACATAGTCTACACTAATATGCAACCTTGGAATGGCAAGGCCATTCTTCTTGTGGACCTTGATGCATTTTTCGCCTCCGTAGAACAATTGGATCACCCCTCTTGGAGAGGAAAACCGGTGATTGTAGGTGGAAATGCAGACGCCCATGGGGTGGTTTCAACCTGCAGTTATGAAGCCCGGGCCTTTGGGGTGCGTAGCGCTATGCCCGCATCCCAGGCAAAGAAACTCTGCCCAGATGCAATATGGTGCCCTGGACACTTCGCCAGATATAAAGAGATGTCCCGAAAGGTCATGGATATCCTGCTGCAGGAATCTCCCTTCCTCCAACAGGTCAGCATTGATGAGGCCTTTCTTGACGTCTCCCCCAACTCCGTCAATGTTGAACATCCTATCCTGATTGCTCAACGAATTCAGGCCAAGGTGCAAAACCTGGGAATTTCATGTTCCATCGGTCTTGGAACCACCAAGACCATCGCGAAGATCGCCTCCGATATGGATAAGCCTCGCGGACTCACGGTGGTGTACCCAGGAATGGAGCAGCAGTTCTTGCACCCTCTACCCGTAGGAGCCATATCGGGCATCGGACCTGTGTCCCAAAATGCCCTTGCAGGACTAGGCATCACAACCATCGGACAGCTGGCCCAAGCCCCAGATCAAGTACTGAAACGAGTGTTTGGCAAAAACCAGGAACTTATGCGGGCTCGGGCACAGGGTAAAGACTATTCTCCTGTAGAAAGCCCTGAGACTGCAAAGTCAATCAGCACAGAGCTCACCTTCGCCCAAGATCTTCTGACCCATCAAGAAATCCTGCGTGCACTTGAAACCATTACCGCAAAAACATGCAGACGCGCTAGGACACAGCAGGTTAAGGGCCATGTGGCCACGGTCAAAGTCAAGTATCACAATCGCACCACAAAAAGCGCCCAAGCCCCTCTCCCCCATCCAATGGATAATGAGTTCGAGCTCATGCCTATTCTGCAAAAACTCGTCACCCGCGTATGGAACCCAGGGCAGCGGGTCCGGCTTCTTGGTGTTTCCCTTTCGATCGCCCGAGAGAATCAGGGTGATGACTTCGAGCGCGGGTTCACCCCGCCCCTTTTTGATTCAGAATCTCCAACGTTTGCAGGGGATTCCCAAACCCCCCAAACCAAACAAGGCGGAGGCAACCCCGACACATCTCGCATCAGGATCAGCCCCGCCTCGGGTGAACGGCTGGCACATGCGGCAGACCGCATAAAAGACAGATTTGGGGAGTCGGCGGTGTATTATGGAAGAGAAGATTGGACCTACTCCAATACCACAGGAACCGCTCCAAAAAACCCCGCGGATTACTTGAAATAACCTCTTAGTTGAATTTGAAGAGCCGCTGGGCTATGCGGTAACCCCCAATGCCAATCCTTCGGCCAACTTCTCCGGGAAGGTTCACTCCCATATTGAGAATGTTGTGCCTAATGCGACCGTGCAACTCAGGGTCCTTATCCTTCAGATACTGCCAAATATCAGCAAGCATAGCGTCATTTTCAGGCGTGTGCTCAAGCCGGAGGAACACACTGGTGATGCAATACATCATGGCCAGATAGTTTTCCATGTACTTACGGAGTTTCTCTGAGGGTACGTCTTTAGAGAGATTAACCGCCTCGGTCATGCACTTAGTGACCCTGACCTGCTGATCCCTTCGTCCATACATCACTTTCTCATTGACGCTTTGGTCCTCGCGTCCAATGAAATACCGATACATGTCCACATTTAGATAATACATAGTCTTGACATGGGGCAACGGGACGTACACGAAAATGTTATCCACATAGAAGGTATGCTCAGGCAACACCAGTCCGCAATCCCTCAAAAGTTGGGTCCGATAAATCACGGAGTGCATCAGCAGATATTGGGACGGGTTGAAACGCCCAATCTCATCCCATCCAAACTCTCGGCCCTGGGGGAACACGTTGACATAACCCATGGACACCTGGGCGTGCTCGAAGACCTTTTCGTACACGTAATTGCCAATAACCATATCAAGGGGACTTGAAGAGTCAGCCTGGGCGCGAAGCAGCGCCATCACCGGCTTCATAGCCTCAAGATCAAGCCAGTCGTCCGAATCCACAACCTTATAATACAGGCCGGTTGCGTTCGCAAGGCCCGTGTTGACCGCGCTTCCGTGACCGCCGTTGGTCTTATGGATGGCCTTAATGATGTCCGGGTAGCGCTCCTGCCAGCCATCAGCGATTTCGGCGGTATTATCCTTAGCGGATCCATCGTTGACGATGAGAATCTCAACATCACCGAAACCCATGTCACAGGCAAGAAGTGACTCGATGCACGCATCCATATATGCCGCGGAGTTAAAGCACGGCACAGCAAAGGTGATTACCTTCATCCAGGCACCTTTCACTTGGGAGATGAACAGATGAGTCGATTATACGTCTCTTCAATCTGGCGAAGCGTCCACCCCAAAAGGGGCACCAAAGATTCAGCAACCTGTCCCCTAGCCGAAAACTACTGGCCCCTGAACCGCCAAGGCGCAGACTTTTGGATTTCAGGCAGGTAGGATGGATGGACCCTGAAAGAAAGGATACCTACATGGCACAGTTTCTTGAATCCATGATTGCCGAGGCGAAAAAGGACATACAGACCATCGTGCTTCCCGAAGGAAGCGATCCTCGTATTCTTGAGGCCGCCCGTAAGGCCACCGACCTTGGGATAGCAAAGATCATCGTCGTGGGCAACCCTGATACAATTGCCCAGACTGGCATTGACATGACCGGTGTGACCGTTATTGACAATACCACCGATCCTTTGCGGGACACCTTTGCCCAGGCCTTGTATGAAATCAGAAAATCCAAGGGAATGACCCTCGACGAAGCCCAATCCCTGATGGACAACGTGCTGTACTTCGGGACCATGATGCTCAAGCAAGGCATGGCTGATGGCCTAGTTGGCGGCGCATGTCATGCAACCAAAGACGTGCTGCAACCCGCCTTGAGGGTTATCAAAATGGCCCCTGAGGCGAAACGAGTCAGCTCCTTCATGGTCATGGAGGTTCCTGATTGTCTCTACGGCGAGGAAGGTACCTTCATGTTTTCCGACTGCGCAGTGGTTATCCAGCCCTCCGCAGATGACCTGTCAGAAATCGCAGTGGCTACCGCAAAGTCCTTTGAAGATCTTATAGGCAAGCCCGCACGGGTTGCCATGCTCTCTCATGCCAGTTACGGTTCGGTGAAAGACGATGATGCGGACAAGGTTGTGGAAGCGGTCAGGCTCGCAAAGCAAAAAGCGCCCCAGTTCAATATCGACGGTGAGCTTCAGGCTGATGCGGCGCTAGTTCCCTCTGTGGGCCAATCCAAGGCACCGGGTTCCCCCGTTGCGGGTATGGCAAACGTGCTGGTCTTTCCTGACCTAGATGCAGCGAACATCGGATACAAACTGGTACAACGCCTGGCGAAAGCAGAGGCCTATGGCCCTGTCACCCAAGGCCTGCGTATGCCTATGAATGACCTATCTCGAGGCTGCAGCGCTGATGACGTGGTGGGCACCATCGCAATCACCGCCGTGCAGGCACAACGCCAAAAGTAGAATAAAGGAATAACAACTGAGATAAGACAGCTGAGGGGCCGCAAGGCCCCTCTTAAATTTGTAATTATTCGTTCTTGTGGTGAAACGCCCCTGGCGAAGTCCTATTTCAAGCCTTGTACAATCTCAAGGGTATCCTGGGCGATCATAAACTCCTCGTTGGTAGGGATCACGATGATCTTAACTGGTGAATTATCACGGGAGATAAAGCGCTCCTTGCCATGGTGCTTGGCTCGATTCTTCTCCTGATCAAGGATGATGCCAAGGGGCTGCAAACCTGCAAAGACGATACGCCTCATGCGGTCGCAATTCTCCCCCACGCCGGCAGTCATAACGATAGCGTCTACGCCGGCCATCTCCACCATGTACTGGCCAAGCACCTTCCTGATGGAGTGGGCATACATGTCGTAAGCCAGTTCGCAGCGCTCATTGCCCGCTTCGGCACCCTTACGCACATCCCGCATGTCATTGCTCACACCGGAGACCCCAAGCAAGCCAGATTGCTTGTTCATCAGGTCGTTTACCTGTGCAGCGGTCAGCCCTTCTTTATTCATGAGATAAGGAATGATTGCCGGGTCAACAGATCCGCAGCGGGTACCCATCATAAGACCATCAAGGGGGGTGAATCCCATTGACGTATCAACGGCGATACCGTGGTCCACGGCCGACATAGAGCATCCATTGCCAAGATGGCAGGTGATAATCTTAAGATCCTCTAGAGGACGCTCCATCAGTGCTGCACAGCGCTGGGCGATGTAGCGGTGCGAGGTGCCATGGGCACCATACTTTCGAATGCCATGCTTCATGCACAGGTCATAGGGCAAGGGGTACATATATGCCGATGGCGGCAGAGACTGGAAGAAGCTCGTGTCAAAGACCGCAACCTGAGGGGTATGGGGGGCAAGCTCCATACACACGTTAATGCAGTTTAGGGCAGGAGGATTATGCAATGGGGCCAGGTCGCACAATTCAGTGATCTTTGCAATAACGTCGTCATCAATCAGCACCGAGGAATCAAAGTAATTACCGCCATGAACAATTCTATGACCAATGGCGTCAATCTGGTCAATGGAGGTGATGCCGGAGCGTTCAGAAGTAATCAGGGCGTTGAAAACCACTTCAAGGGCTTCCTTGTGGTCAGCCATGTACTGCTCAAAAATCCGTTCCTCTTTGTCAGCTCCATGACGGATATAGGAATCAGCACTACCAACGCGCTCGCACAGGCCCTTTGCGAGCATCTTGGGCTCATCTGTATCAATGAGCTGGTACTTCAATGATGATGAACCCGCGTTAATAACAAGAATGATCACAATAATCCAATCGATCGAAAAGGGCAAAACGGGCGCCCTCACCCAACAACGTGATACACACAGATAACAAACTGGGTAGCAGTGTACGATATTTTGGATAGGAAACTAGGAAAGCGACGTGTCAGTGGTTGTATCGTCGCCCCGTACGTCCAGTTTACCCATAAGCATGTCTACCTCTTGCTGGGCTCCATCAAGTTTCTCCCGCAAATAGGTAAGGAGTTCAACGCCACGTTTGTACTCACGGAGGCTTTCCTCAAGTTCTAGGGTGTTGCTCTCCAGGCTGGAGACAATTTGATCAAGTTGGGCAAGGGCCTCCTTGAATCGCAGGGAAGTTACATCCTGGCATTGATTGTTTGAAGAAGACGAAGCGTTCTGAACGTCCATGAAACGACCTTTCTATATATACCGACTACATGCGCGGACTACAAGCGCCCCTGAGGACCTTGCATACGAGTGACCGAACAATCAAAGGAGCCATCGGAAAGGAATACGGTAACCTGGTCCCCCTTCTGAACCTGAGCTACGCTACGCACCAAATCACCTTGAGAATCCCGCGTCATGGAATACCCTCGCGCTAACACGGTAAGGGGAGACACGTCGTGAAGCCTGGAAGCCTTCAGGGCAATATCTGTCCCATAGGATTCAAGCATCATTTTGCCGAGACTCACAAGGCGTTGAGAACTGATGTCGAGAGATGCGTGTAGTCCTTGAAAGGTACGGGGGATCGCTGATTCCAGCCGCTCCCCAAGCATGTCTAAGGTAAGTGCATCAGCTGCAAACAGGTTCATAGGGTCTTTCATGCAAGGATGCTGAGCCAGAAGACCGAGCCTTCCCTCATGTACGGCCAAAATCCGCTCCTGGGCAGAAGACATCCGTACCAGCATGCCCTCAAGCGTTGCCTTCAGGGTTTCCTTTTCCGGAACCACCGCCTGAGCGGCGCCCGTGGGTGTAGATGCCCTGAAATCAGCCACCAGATCTGCAATCGTAGTATCAGGTTCATGTCCGATACCGGTAACAACAGGAACACGTAGCGCCCGAATCTGCCGCGCGAGAGCCTCGTCGCTAAAGGGAAGCAAATCCTCAAAGCTACCACCGCCCCGCACAAGAAGCACCACGTCGCAGCCAGCGGACTCGCATACCCGAAGCCCTGAAATGAGCGCCTGTGGCGCCTGAGCCCCCTCCACGGGGACCCCGGCAACAAGCACCTTCGCAACAGGAAACCTACGGCGAAGCGTCCTGAGCACGTCATGAATCGCGTCACCCCGGGGCGAGGTAACCACCCCAATACACTCAGGCAGCTGAGGAAGCCTGCGCTTAATCGCAGGATCCATCAAGCCTTCAGCCTGGAGTTTACGGGATAACTGCTCAATCTTTAACCGAAGGTCACCCTGACCAAACGGGGCAAGAGAGAAGACATCAAAATTCATCCTGCCCTTGGGCGCGTACAGGGTAAACCTGCCTGTGACCAGCACCTTCATGCCCACTTGCAACTGCATGCCAGAATGGGCATAGCGGTTGTTCCACATCATGCACGGAAGAGAGGCACCCTGGTCCTTTATGGTGAAATACACGGCCTTGTACCCAGACTTGCTATTGACCTCGGACACTTCGCCAAGGATGCACAGGGTGAGAGACTCCAGGCGTGCTTTCGCAACGCCTAGGGCCTCAGACACCATCAGATGCTGGGGGGTTTCACCTGGGGATGAAACGTGCTCAAGGAGCATGAACGCTCAACCCTAATCTCGAGAGACAATAAGCAGGTAAATGAGCTGCAACGCAGAGCTGAGGGCAGCAGCCACGTAGGTAAGGGCGCAAGCGGTAAGCACCTTGTGCGCGCCGGCAACCTCAACCTGGTTCATGCCACAGGCCTTCAGGTACCCGATACCCCGCCTTGAGGCATCAAACTCTACCGGCAAGGTAACCAACTGAAAGGCCATAACCGCCGCAAACAGTAGGATGCCAATATTCACCAGGTCAAAACTCTGGATGAATATACCCAGGAAGAACACGATCATCCAAGCGTTAGAGGCAAGGTTTACCACCGGAACCATAGCGGAGCGAATCTTCATGAACGTATATCCAGTTGCATACTGCTCCGCATGACCCATTTCATGAACCGCGGTGGCAACGGCGGTAATGGACGTCTGCCCATAGGAATCCGGACCAAGGGTGACGGCATTGGTGCGAGGGTCGAAAAAGTCCTGACCTTGTCTTCCCCTATTTACACCCACACCGGGAATCTGCTTGTCACGGGACATGCGATAGGCCATATCGGCACCGGTGATGTTCCAGGAGCAGGCAACCTTGCTGTACTTCTTCAGGTTATGGGAGACGTACCACTGCGAAGCCAGTCCAATGATGAGGGTCAGACCGAACAACAGATACATGTGCACTCCTATCCAAAGAAATGGTGTGGCTACGAGCCAATTACAATAATCAGGAACAATTGTACGACTATTTTGAGGTGCGAGCGTGCCACAACACAGGCGTTACCGTCACGGCACCATTATTCACACAGAGTCCAATCTCTCCATTGCAAAGAGCCTGAAGTTCCTCCCCTACAATTTCTTTGCGCCAGCCACGCATCAACTGGGTCTGATTGCCCTTACCCCGGGCAATGCTCACCAGATCATCGTGGGAAGCAAGCACCCCAAAAGCCAAACCAGATTCCCTTGCCCTTTGTCTGACCAGAGCAGACATGAGATCAACCTGAGCATCCACATTCGCCTCGGGCTTAGATTTAATCTGCACCGTTGGCCAGGTGGAGGGGTCGGACTCAAGGGCCGCGAGGCACAGGGCAAGCACCGCACGGGAATCGGCCATGCTTAAGGTCCGCTTGACGTTTCTGACTATGAACAAATCATCAAGGGTTTTTGGCTCCCGCTTACAGATCTCAAGAACCTGCTCATCGGTGATGATCCATTTGCGCGGCACATTTCGACGCATTGCCTGACGTTCTCTCCACGCACAGACCTTTTGAGCAATGGCAATCTGAGCCCCATGCAGCTGGTTGACGCGTTTGAGCTTAAGGAAGCGCTCATCAGGGTCGGGATCGAAATGCTCCGGATCCACCATATCCTGGAAATCTGGGGTGAGCCAATCGAGCCTGCCCATATCGGCAAGCTTTTTGGTCATGGATTTATACAGGTCAGGCAGGTATATCACATCATCAAGTGCGTATTGTATCTGCGAGTCAGTCAGAGGCCGCCTGCTCCAATCCGTATAAGAATCCGCCTTCTTCAGGTGCACGCCGCACTCCATGGAAACCAGCGGGCCGTACCCAATCTGAATGTTGTCGCAGAGCAGTGCCGCGGCGACCTGGGTATCAAAAATGGGCCGTGGGATAACGCCCAACTCGTGATGGATAATCTCCAGGTCCTGATGGGCAGCATGAAACACCTTGACGATGCCGGGGTCCTCTAGAAGTGGGACAAGGGGTCGAAGGTCCTTAACCGCAAAAGGGTCAATGGCCACAGCCTCTTGGTCGGTGGAAATCTGCAGCAGACACAGCTGTGCCCAATAGGTCTTTTCCCGAAGGAATTCTGTATCAATGCACAGCAGGGAGGAGTTTTTTGCGCGGTTAACAAAAGCCTTAAACTGCTTTTGGTCGGTAATCAGCAACGGATATCCTTTGATAGTGTGTCAGACGAAAAATTGCTCTATCATTCTAACGGTAATGTGCGCATGAAGGGGAGTTTCCATGAAAGTGCTAATCATCAACAACCTCAGTTCGGGAAACCATGGCGGAGGGCTCTACGACTTCATTCGGTCATTCGTCCGCGACGGAGATGACATCACCATCAGGTCTACAGACTCCACCACCCCCATCGAATCACTGCTCTACGATGCCACCGAGTTTGACCTGGTGGTGCCATCCGGAGGTGACGGCACGCTGACCTCAGTCCTGTACTCCCTCTGCGGAACCGGGGTCAGGGTGCTTCCCCATCCCGCAGGAACTGCAAACCTGCTTGCCCTCAACCTGAAGGAGCCTTCTGAGGCTCACGCCCTGGCAAAACTTGCACGGGAGGGCAAGGACCTCACCTTCGACATGGGAGAGATCACCTGCTCCGACGGAAAGAAGCTGGGGTTCTCAATCATCGCAGGGGCGGGCTATGATGCAGCAATCATGGAGGACGCCCGACCTGCAAAGCAGGCTTTCGGCATGTTCGCCTACTACCTTGCCGCCGGCACCAATATCACCCCTCAGGTGTCCAAGCTCAAAGTGACCATCGATGACACGGTGGTTGAGACCGAGGGCCTTGGGGTGCTTCTCATCAACTTCTCCAAGCTTCAGTTTGACCTTTCCATCACCCACGACAACCTTCCTCGGGACGGAAAGCTAGAGGTTGCCATTCTCAAAGCCAAAAACGCCCCTGAACTGCTCCCCGCCCTGTTTGCCGCAGTCCTTGATAAGGAGGGCAAGAACCCTAACCGAAGCGGTGCCCTTGAAGTGTATCGAGGCGCTACGGTGCGCGTTGAGGCGGACCCACCCCTAGACATTCAGTTTGATGGCGAAGTGAACGGGGCCACCACCCCATTCGTTGCCCGGGTGATTCCAGATGCAGTGCGCATCGTCCTTACCGACGAAGCCTACGAGCTGTTTTCTTAAGACTCAGACTGCTGCTGAGACTCAGACTGCAGCATATTTGCGGACTGTTTCTGATTCAGTGAGTCGTAGCGCATCTGGATAAGCTCAAGAACGAATGCAAACACCATGGCCACGTAGATCATGAGCTTCTCTACATGCATGCCCAAAAGCTCCACACCGCAGTAAATACCCAAGGAGTCGGTGACCAAAAGTAGACCAATAGCCACAATGAAGGTAAGGGCCAGGATGGTCATCTGAGGGTGGGAGTTAATGAAGTCAGAGACCCAATCGATAAAGACCATCATAAACAGGATGGCAATAAGCACCGCAAGGATCATGACAATAAGATGATCAGCAAGCCCCACCGCGGTGATGACCGAGTCAATGGAAAACACCACATCCATGACAAGAATAGTGCCAACCGCCTGGGGCAATCCGATAAGCTTTGCCGCGGCGTGGACCTCCTCATGACTGGTGGCCTTTACCTCCGCAAACATGGAGCGAAGCTCAGAGATGCCCTTATAGATGAGATATGCGCCACCAAGAAGCAAGACGATGTCTCGGGTTGAGATGCCATGGGAATAAAATCCCAGGTCAATAGTGAATAAAGGATTGGTAAGGCTTACCAGGAAGGACGCGAAGCACAAAAACAGGCATCTCGAGAGCAGGGCCGCCGCAAGACCAAGCTTACGGCCGATATGCTGCTGATGCTCAGGAAGCCGGTTTGTAGTAATGGCGATGAACACAATGTTGTCAACGCCAAGCACAATCTCAAGAAAAATCAGGGTTATAAGCGAAATCCACGCTTCTGGTGTAGCAAATACAGAGAACAACTCAAGCACGTCAATCTCCCTTCACATCGCGCACCCCCATACCCATGGGCGTAGCTCTATTCATACAAAGCCTTGTCCATGAGTCTCGTTATTTAATGCGCGCCAGGAATAATCCGAGATTGTTGACGTGCACCGTCTAAGACGGCAACTACTCCCTCACCAACTTGTTGAAATTGTAGCACAAGGCCCCCAAGACCCCCCGTGGTATACTTACTGTTCGTAACGAATACGTCATTTCGCACAAATAGGCGTCATATGGCACGTAACCCGCAAAGGAACCCCATGAACCCTTTCAAGAAAGACCCTCAAACGGAACAGGACACCCAAGGACCTATCAGGTACCCCGATGCCAGTGCGCTTCGACGGCCCTTTGATCCTCCTAAGTACGTAATCCTTACCTGTCTGGCAGGAGCGCTTGCCGCTGCCGCATTAGCCTGGTTTTTCATGGGAGACGTACTTGATGAGGTGCTCCACGGAGAGGAGCGCAAACAGGCCCAGATTGAGGAAAATCTCAACAGGGATATCTCCTATAGGCTTGTGCCCATAGACACCTTCGTGCCCATGTCTGACGGGGAAATCCGCACCTATCTTGAGGAAAACGGCCTCACCTATTACGAAGAGCCTGTAGAGCCTGTGATGGTGGAAAATGACGAAGGAGAACTGGTTGAGTCCTATCCAGAGACTGAGGGCGTTGATCTGTTTGTGATACCTGAGGACGTGTCCCTTGAGTTTGTGCAGGCGGAGTTCCCTTACGGTATTGATTACGGCATCTCCGGGCTGAATGGCACCAAGGCTTCCCAGATCCTGGTTGGTTCTTGGCGTATTGTCTATGACCGGGGAGATTACACCTCCGTTGCAATCAAATATTGCGACTTCTCCTCTACCGATGGCGAGAGCGCCGTTAACGCCGCGATAACTGCCATGGGTTGGGCGGAAAACGAGACCTTCGTGGAAACCGAGGCCGGTGTTGACTCTTGGGGTAACACCTATCGTCAGGGAAACATCGAGATTGACGGGAAGACCTACAGCTGGAAGGTGTCCGCATGCAATCTGAACAATGCGTTTGACATTAAGGGCTTGCCAGAGGATGCTCAGTACGTGGGAATCCGCATTACTGCGTAAGGGACAACAGAACCGTCCATGCACACATGATTACAAATGGGGCCCGAGAGGGTCCCATTTGTATCGACAAACATAAAAACAGCCGCCCAGGAGGCGGCTGTGAGTTTCTGGAGCGGACAACGGGGCTCGAACCCGCGACCCCAACCTTGGCAAGGTTGTGCTCTACCAACTGAGCCATGTCCGCATGTATGGAGGCGAGAACCGGATTCGAACCGGTGGTGAGGGCTTTGCAGGCCCCTGCCTTACCACTTGGCCATCTCGCCATCTTGTCAAAAGCGGCCTCAGTGAAGAGGCCGCGTTACAAGCTGGAGCGGACAACGGGGCTCGAACCCGCGACCCCAACCTTGGCAAGGTTGTGCTCTACCAACTGAGCCATGTCCGCAAAATGGTGGGCGATACAAGATTTGAACTTGTGACCCCTACCGTGTCAAGGTAGTGCTCTACCCCTGAGCTAACCGCCCGATTTCGTGCTTTCGATTTCTCTCAGCGCCGAACGCGAGTAGTTATATTACGCCTTTTATTCCGTCATTGCAAGCATGAATTTGATCTTTTTTGGAAAATGTTCCTGCGGAAGATCCGCGAAGGGTCAATGTGACCGCCCATCAATGGAGCAGAAGCGTCGGGCCTTGGCGGAGCCAAGAGGATACAAAAAGAGCCCGCCTAGCGGGCTCTGTAATGTGCATGGTGTCGGAGGCGGGATTTGAACCCGCACGCCCGAGTTGTAGGCACTAGCACCTCAAGCTAGCGTGTCTGCCGTTCCACCACTCCGACGAGGTTGCGAATAAGTATGATAGCAAAACCTCAATACCTATGCAAGAGGAAATTTTTTAAAGTGCAATGGATCCCTGGGGATAAATAATCATAAGAACCAGCAGGGAAATCAAGAACACCACCGCAAGGATAATGGTGATACGATCCAGGTTCTTCTCGATGATGTTGGTGCCGGTCTGGGAAGAATACATGGAGCTGGAAATCATATCGGAAACTCCCGTACCCTTACCGGAATGCAGAAGCACAAAGACAATCAGACCCACGCCAGAAACGGCCCAAAGAATCAGGAACACGATAAGCAGAGCGTTCACGCTACCTACTCCTTAAATGAATTGGTTGGTTACACAGATAGTAGATTATACCCAACCGCACGATTCGCTGACAAGAAAATCATTCAAAAACAAAAGCCCCTGCCGATATCCATCAATCCCTTGACCTGTGATAGTGGTAATAGCGGCCTGCCTCACGTAAGACACCTGCCGGAAATCCTCTCGGGAGGACACATCAGAGATATGAACCTCTACAAAGGGGATCTGCACTGCTTTTAGAGCGTCAAGCAAGGCTACTGAGGTATGGGTGTACGCTCCCGGGTTAATCACGATTCCATCAACGCAACCCATTGCCTGCTGAATCCGGTCCACCAGATCTCCCTCGTGGTTGCTTTGGTACTCTTCAACCATAAAGCCATAGGTCCGAGAGGTTTCTTCAAGCAATGCCAGCAACGCGGCATAACCCTCATTGCCGTAAATGGCAGGCTCTCGAATTCCAAGCATATTAATGTTAGGTCCGTTGATTACCAGATAAGTACGGGGAAGATGGCTAGGATCTTCCGCTGCCACCTGGGCACATATGGAACCAAGGGATTCGCGACCCCACCAAAGCGCCAGCTCTCTCATGCAACGATCCAGGGCAACCTGAGGGGTATCGTCATTATCGATGGTAAGGTCCGCCCAGGCCTCATAGAGGTGCTTGCGTTGCGTATAGAGCGCACCCACCCCCTCAGAGGCACTCAGGGGCCTGCCTTGCGTATCAAGATGCTCGAGTGGCCTACGCACGCGCAGCAGAACGCCATTTTGATGAAGTAGGTCGTAGTTGACCGGTTGGGTAATCACCCCACCGCCGCACCCTATCACCAAACCAGATTGGGAACCCAATTCGGCCATGACCTGGGTCTCCAGAGCACGAAAGCCCGCTTCGCCAGACTCCTGGAAAATTTGAGGGATTGGTTTGCCTGCGGCCTCTTGAATTCTCTGATCCGCGTCAACATACTCACGTCCCAGGGCCTGTGCAAGTTCGGCGCCAATGGTGCTCTTTCCGCACCCAGGCATGCCAATAAGCACCACGTTCTCCTCTTGAGCGGCAATACGATGGGTGATGCGGGTAATTTGCGCGTCATCGACAGGTTGTCCGGAAAACAGCTCGCAAGCCCGTTTTGCCTGGCCCACAAGCATGCTCAGCCCGTTGACGTGGGGCACGCCAAGGCGCTCGCATTGCAGCATCAAGCCGGTTCTCGCGGGGTTATAGACCACATCAGCCACGCCCTTAAGGCCATCGGCCCATCCCAAGCGCGTCTCCCCTACGCGGGTGAACTCCTCTATCTGAATGGGGCTCTCAGGGCAGTGGGGGTACATACCTACCGGAGTCGTGTTAACAATAAAGGACGCATCCGCATGTGCCGAAGCGTCCTGCAGGGTAAACCCCTCAATGGATCGGGAAAGCACCACCACGGACGCGGCACCCATGTCCCCGAGGGCTACCTGGGCGGTCTTTGAGGCACCACCGGCTCCTAGGACCACCACCTTTGCGCCAGTCACGTCCATGCCAGCCGATTCCATCATGTATCGGAACCCGTAATAGTCCGTGTTGTCACCATACAGGGTGCCATCGCAAAGGCGGATGACTGTGTTGACGCATCCAATGCGACGAGCCGCATCGCTGAGGACGTCGCACAGGCCAGCAACGGTTACCTTATAAGGAATGGTCACGTTAAAGCCGTCAAACCCCCCGTTCCTGACGAAATCCTCCACCTGATCAGGCTCAAGCTCTACCAGCCGGTACTCGTAATCGGCCAGGCACTGGTGAATCTGCGGGGAATAGCTATGCCCGAGGGTGCGCCCAATCAGCCCAAAGGTGCCCTGGGGGTTTCTCGAGCAAGGCTGCCCAATCTGAGAGGATTTGCAGGATGGGATGTCATGCATGAGAGGTCCTTTCGACAAAGGCCAAAGGCGTCAGAGGGGCGTGGGCTATCGGGAGATTTCGGAATAGCTTCCTAGATAGGTACACACATCGCACAAAGGCGGAATCTGCTGAATGAGCTGGGCGAAGGAGTCTTGCCCAGGCACGGATTCCACGTCGACGTAGAACATGAATTCAAACTCCCGGCCGGGTATGGGGCGACTTTCCAGCTTGACCATGTTAATGCCCAATGCGGCAATCCGAGAAAGCACCCGGAACAAGGACCCGGCCTCGTGATGAAGGACCAGCAGGAAGGAGGAGGTATCCGCACCCTCAAAAACCAGAGGCGTTGATGAGACGCAGATGAACCTGGTGAAGTTGTTCTCCTCATCCTGGATGCCTTCTTGGAGCACCTCAAGGCCGTAAATGTCGGCGCACAGTTTTGAAGCGATGCAGGCCTGGGTGAAGTCTTGCCCCTTGGCAACCACGGAGGCAGCAAGGGCCGTGTTCTTACAGAAATGGGAGCGCACGTCCTCAAGCCCGTCGATGAACTGGGCGCATTGCCGCAAGGCCTGTTCATGAGAGCACACCACCCGAATGTCCTCAAGACGGGTACCGGGGCGCACTAGCAGGCAATGGTTGACCCGCAATGTCACCGCGCCGCAGATGTACAGGCCCCGCTGGGAAAGCAGGTTGTAGACCTTATCCACGGACCCGGCGGTTGAGTTCTCCAGAGGCAGGACCCCAAAGTCCACACGCTGAGACTCCACCGCATCGCACACCGCATCCCAGGTGGTCTCAAAACTCATCTGCGGCTGGCGAAACAACTCCGTTGCGGCAATATGGGAATATGCCCCGGAAACCCCCTGGCAGGCAACGTGGACCTGGTGGTTGGGGGCGTGTATGGGCGTTACATCTTTCAGGAAACAGGTAAGGTCCGTCGGGCCATCAAGCATGGCATGCTGATAGGAGCGGCTCATCTCCATGATCATGGAGAACAGGCCCGGCATGTACTGCTTGAACTCATCGCAGGCGGCATCAGTAACCGCGCTAATCTTCTGCCGCTCCCGCGTGGCATCAAGGACAGGCTTTCCCACTGCCCGCTTATAGGCGGCAACGTCTTTGGCAATGGCCATGCGCTGCTGGAACAGGTCTACGAGCTGCTCATCAATAGCGTCAATCTTTGCCCGAGACAGGGCAAGGTCAATCACAGGTTCGTCAATCACGGGTTCGTCAATCACGGGTTCGGTCATCTATCTACACCAGATCCAATCTTTGCTCGAGCAGCAGATCAAGCACAGCAAGGCAACAGGCGGCCTCAACTACCGGCACGGCTCTGACAGAAAGACAGGGGTCATGCCTGCCATGGATGGCAAGTTGGGTATTGCTGCCCGTTGAAAGGTCCACGCTCTCTTGAGGAAGGAAAATGGAGGGCGTAGGTTTAAGCGCCACCCGAAACACCAGGGGTTGACCGTTAGAGATGCCTCCAAGGATACCGCCTGCCGTATTAGAAGTAATGGACACCTGACCGTCCACCATTCTATAAGGGTCGTTATTCGCAGACCCCCTCCTGCCGGCAACCTCAAAACCGTCCCCAAACTCAATGCCCTTTACGGCAGGAATTCCAAAGGCAATCTGGGCGATGCGATTTTCCAGCCCGTCAAACATAGGCTGACCAACCCCCACAGGAAGTCCCACCATAGCGCATTCAATCACGCCACCCACACTGTCCTTCTCGGATCGGGCCTGCACAATCTCATCGATCATTGCCTGGTCATAGGGGGGCTCTGCGGGAAACACGGCTTCCTGGGCGTAGCGCAACTGGTCAAGAGAGACCTGCTGGCTATCCCAACGTGCTCCATGAATGCCGCCCACCTGTATCAAATGGGCACCACAGACGATACCTAAGGTCTCCAGATACTGTTTAGCAATGCCGCCAGCAACGCACAATGGTGCGGTAAGACGACCGCTGAAGTGGCCGCCTCCGCGACAATCCTGATTGCCCTTCCATTTGACCTGGGCCACATAATCCGCATGACCTGGACGTGGCACGGTCTTGAGAGAGTCATAATCCTGGCTTCGCGTGTTGGTGTTCTCAATCACCGCGGCCAAAGGAGCGCCACAGGTAACGCCCTGGGAAAGCCCTCCCAGAAACCGAACCGCATCTGCCTCCTTGCGAGGCGTTGACCAGGGAAGTCCACCAGGGGCCCTCCTGGCCATGAAGTCGGCAAGCTGCTCCTGGTCTACGGCAAACCCGGCGGGAAACCCGTCAATCACGCATCCGATGGCCTCGGAATGGCTCTGACCAAATATGGATACCTTCAGGATATGTCCGATGGTAGAAGACATCCCCTACACCGACCTTTCCACCAGTTGCTTGAACTGCTCAAGGGGCAGCGCATCAATACGCACCTTCCCTATGCCCTCCATGGCTACCACGTTCATCACGGAGCCGTGGCGCTTCTTGTCCTGAAGGGCGGCGGAATACAATTGCTCAGGCGGCCAGGACGCTTCGACATCAAAACCGTACGACGCAAGCACGCCAATGAGACGGGAGGCATCACTAGGATCGCAAATGCCAAGCCGCTGACAGCCTCGGGCCATCAGCGCCATTCCGCACCCCACCGCAAAGCCATGGGTAACGCCAAAATGGGACAGACTCTCGATGGAATGACCCAGGGTATGGCCAAAGTTCAAGGTCTGCCGCAGCCCCCGTTCCTGCTCGTCGGCCTCCACCACGTCCCGCTTGACCTGGACGCACCGGAAGATCACCTGCTCGAGCCGGGGATCTTGCAGGCTGAGGGGCTGTTGAATCATGTCGAAGAGTCCAGCGTCGGCAATGACACCATACTTGATGACCTCCGCACACCCATCGGTAAAGAAGTGGGGCTCAAGGGTGGCAAGAACGCTGGTGTCAATGACCACAGCATCAGGTTGGAAGAAGGCACCCACCAAATTTTTGCCCAGGGGCAGATCCACGGCGGTCTTTCCACCCACAGAGGAGTCCACGCAGGCCAAAAGGGAGGTGGGTACCTGAATGCAGGCGCACCCACGCATGTAGGTGGCAGCGGCAAAAC
This sequence comes from Eggerthellales bacterium, assembly GCA_029101185.1. GTDB lineage: Bacteria > Actinomycetota > Coriobacteriia > Coriobacteriales > Eggerthellaceae > Slackia. Next base: position 21,516 of record JAQXQN010000089.1, read on the forward strand.
CAGCAATATCCCCGGTGACACCGCCCCCCAGGGCAACAACCAGGCTGTCTCTGGTGCAGCCGGCCTCAGCCATGGCCACAAGCAGCCGTCCGTATGTTTCTAGGGTTTTGGACCTTTCGCCTGCAGGAAACACGAAGCTGTCCCAGGCAAGGCCTGAGCTGCGCACAGATTCCCCCACCCGATCAAGGTAGAGGGGTGCCACGTTGGAGTCGGATACGATAAACGCCTTATCCACCCGTGGCATGGTTGCACACAGACGTCCTACCTCATCAAGGCGATACTCGTTGATATATATGTCATAGGGCTTTGAAGCCGATACATGCACCACGCTCATGAAGGCTCCTAGGACCGAGGCATAGACGGGGTGGCCACCGAGGTATTGGGGAAGCGACCGTCAGCCTTGAGTTTGGCCTCCGTCCCCTCCGCAAGCAGCTGCCGAAGAGCTTCCTCGTCCTGGAAGGCCAGGGCATCCCGATACCGCTCCAGCTCTTGAATGAGCAGGTCAAGTTCGGATTGCAAGTTGTCCGCGTTGTCCAAGAACAGCTCCGTCCACATGTCAGGATTAAGTTCCGCAACCCGGGTCAGGTCCTTGTAGGAACCAGCGGAAAATCCCGTATGCTGCAAGGCGGTAGGCGATTTGATAAACGCGGAACTGACCACGTGGGCAAGTTGAGAGGTATATGCGATCACCTGGTCATGTCGGGATGCCGAAGTAACCGAGTATGACCCAAATCCCACCGGGGATAAGGCCTGTTCAAAACGGTAAAGTTGAGCGGGGTCATAGGTCTCAGGGGGTACGAGTACCATAGGCTGACCCACGTAAAGATCCGAGCGGGCCGCCCTGAATCCGGACTTATGGGTTCCCGCCATGGGGTGCCCCCCGAAGAACACGAACCCGTAGCGCTGGGCAAGCAGGAAGCAGTGGGGGCAGATAGAGCGCTTGACACCGCCGCAATCCATCACCAACGTGCTGGGGCTGATATGGGAGGCCGTATCGGAAAGCCAGGACACGGTGGCTGCGGGGTAGAGGGCGATGATAATCAGGGTGCACTCCGGCACCGTGCGCTGGTCAAGAACCCCGGTAATAGTGCCTTCCGCCAAGGCGGCGCGCAAGGACCCTTCGTCAATATCCGCCCCGTACACCGGGATTCCCGCATCCGCGTAGGCCTTGGCAAAGGAGCCACCAATCAGCCCAAGACCTACCACGCCTACGGTCATTGACGCATCTGCCATCTTAGCCTCCCTACAGTGCGTGGCGGATCAGCGCAACCCTATCCATCATGTCCTGGAACTGATCGGGCAGCAAGGCCTGGGCGCCATCGGAGGCCGCATGGGCCGGATCATGGTGCACCTCGACCTCAAGGCCGTCGCAGCCCGCCGCGGTAGCCGCAAGGGCCACCGGGGTCACAAACCGGGTATAACCGGTGGCATGGCTGGGGTCAGCGATGATGGGCAGGTGGGTCAACTCCCGAAGCACCGGGATGGCGCAAACGTCAAACACGTTGCGGGTGCGCTTGTCATAGGAGCGAATTCCACGTTCACAAAGCATGACTTGGTCGTTTCCGCCAGCCATGATGTACTCGGCGGACATGAGAAGCTCGTCAATAGTGGCAGCAAGACCGCGCTTGAGCAGGATAGGCTTGTTGGTGCGGCCCAGTTCCTTGAGCAGGGTGAAGTTCTGCATGTTGCGTGCGCCCACCTGCAGGATGTCAACGTCGTCGAAAAGGTCCAGATCCCGTGCGTCCATGATCTCGGAGATGATGGGCATGCCAAACTCGCGCTTGACTTTGGAAAGGATATCAAGGCCCTCCTTGCCCATGCCCTGGAAGGCATAGGGGCTGGTGCGGGGCTTGAAGGCGCCACCTCTGAATATGGTGGCTCCCGCAGCCTTAGCGGCGGCAGCAATGGTCATGCACTGCTCCTCAGACTCAACGGAGCACGGGCCGGCCATGACCACAAAGGAGTTAGGACCGCCGATGGTAACATCGCCAACGCGAATCACCGTGTCATCGGGGTGGAACTTGCGATTGACCTTCTTGAAAGGCTCGGACACACGCTGGACGCTTTCCACCTGCTCCATGGTTTCTAGGTGGCGCATGTCAATACCAGTGGTATCTCCAATCAGGCCGACGATGGTCTGGTCGGTTCCCACAATCACGTGGGTCTGAATGTGCTGGGCCTCAATGTATGTGCATAGATCCTCAATTTGCTTGGTTGACACCCCAGGCTTCAGTATTGCGATCATGTTGGTTCCTTTCAAACGCGTGATGTCACACAGTACAACGTGTCAGTGACACCGAGGACCTTGCATAAAGGTTTCGTAATATAAACGGCGGAGCCTATGGTTTCAGCGGACGTGAAACATTACTTCACGCCGACCCTATAGATGAAGACTATCTGTCGAAAAGTACTGACCCTGTCATCTCTTGAGGGATGGAAAGACCCATTAGAGAGAGCAAGGTTGGCGCAATATCGCACAGTGCGGGCCTGCGGTCAGACGGGTACCTAGCCACGTCATGCTTCCTGTCGGGATCAACCAAGATAAGGGGCACTTGGGCAAGGGAGTGGGCGGTATAAGGACCGCCATCGTCCTGAAGCATCTTATCGGCGTTTCCATGGTCTGCCGTGATAAGGGCAAACCCTCCCTTTGCCAGTATCGCGTCAACCACCGTGGCAACACCGGCGTCGACAGCCTCCACGGCGCTGACCGCGGCAGGGATAACCCCAGTATGGCCCACCATATCGCAATTGGCGAAGTTAACCACATACAGGTCCGCTTCGTCATGGGCAATTGCACGAGCAAGACGAGTTGACACTTCAGGTTGGCTCATTTCAGGCTGCAGGTCATAGGTTGTCACTTTTGGGCTTGGAATAAGCACCCGAGACTCCCCTTCCACGGCAGCCTCTACTCCCCCATTCAGGAAAAAGGTGACATGGGCGTACTTCTCCGTCTCGGCAATGTGCAGCTGTCTTAAGCCCGCATCCGAAATCACATGGGCAAGGACGTTTGAAAGGAATTCCTTCGGAAACGCAACCGGGGCATTAAGGGCGGGATCGTACTCGGTCATGCAGGCAAAAGAAACCCGAGGCCATACCTTACGTTTGAAACCGGCGAAGTCCTCATCCATAAACGCCCGAGACAATTCCCTCGCCCGGTCAGGCCTGAAGTTGAAGAACACCACCCCGTCCTTGTCCTTGATTCCCCGAGAGGAGAAAGAGGCGGGAAGGGTAAATTCGTCAGTGACCTGATTGGCGTAACTGGACTCAAGGTAGGAGATTGCGCTGATGGACTGGGGATTTGCCGCGCATACCAGAGTCTCATAGGCTGCCTGGACCCGGTCCCATCGGGTATCCCTGTCCATGGCGTAGTACCTGCCGCAGACGCTGGCAATGCAGACCTGGTCAGCCAGGCCCCGCTGGTTAATGAAATCCTGCATTTGGGTAAGGTAGCCCACGCCACTGGTGGGAGCCACATCTCGCCCATCCATAAAGGCGTGGATGCAGACCTGATTAACCCCATGGGCAATGGCCATGTCAATAAGGGAAAAAGCATGAGTGATATGGGAATGCACCCCGCCATCAGACATGAGCCCCATAAGGTGCAGGGCCCCATCTGAAGGTATTTGAGACATAAGCTCAGATAGGACCTGATTGGTCTGGATGCTTCCGTCACGGCAGGCATTGTTGATGCGGTTAAGGTCCTGATAGACCACCCTGCCAGCGCCAATATTGAGATGACCCACCTCAGAATTGCCCATCTGGCCAGCGGGTAGGCCCACTGCTTCTCCGCAAGCGTCAAGCGCCAACCAAGGGCAGGAAGCGAAAAGACCATCCAGGTAGGGTGTGCGGGCTTGAGAGACGGCATTGCCCGGACCCGGGTTCTCAAGACCGTATCCGTCCATAATCACCAGCAGTGCCGGCGTGCGCAGATTTACGTTTGATTCCCTCATCCGATACCCCTCCTAACAAGAAAGACAGCCTGCACAGGGTGCAGGCTGCGTGTGCGTGTCAATGCCTGGCCCTTACCGGGCAGAGGCAACCGCCTGGTTCACCAACTCAACGAAATCCGCCACCTTCAATGCGGCGCCGCCAATAAGGCCGCCGTCAATGTCGGGGCAGGCAAGGAACAACTCCGCGTTTGCTGGCTTCATGGAGCCACCGTATAGGATGCGCATGGCATCTGCGGCTTCCTGTCCCACCAGGTCGGCCACGGTTGAGCGAATGGCAGAGGCCATTTGCTGGGCCTGCTCAGGCGTTGCAGTCTGGCCGGTTCCAATGGCCCACACAGGCTCATAGGCAATGGACACAAACGCGGCCTCCTGAGCATCAAGGCCAGCAAGGGCGGCTTTCACCTGGTCGCAGACGAACTGCGTGGCATCCCCAGACTCCCTCAGGGCAAGGCTTTCACCCACGCAGACGATGGCATTCATACCAGCGTCCGTCAGGGCAATCACTTTCCTATTCACGTCCATGTCAGACTCTCCAAACATGGACCTGCGCTCGGAGTGACCCACAATACACCAGGTGCACCCCACATCCTTAAGCATGGGAATGGAAATCTCTCCCGTATAGGCGCCCGAGGGCTCCCAATGGACGTTCTGGGCTCCAACCTCAATGAGAGACTTGTCGAAATCAAGGACCGTAAAGACACTCCTCAGGTCAATGGAGGGCGGAAACAGCACCACATCAACCTTATCCCATGATCCCTTATACCTGTTAGAGATGGATTGGGAAAGGACCACGCTCTCTGCGGGAGTCATGTTCATCTTCCAGTTGCCCGCCATGATAGGCCGCTTCATGCTACTCCCCCTTCAATGCTTCCACACCGGGAAGTGCCTTGCCCTCCACCAGCTCCATGGAGGCGCCGCCACCAGTGGAAATGAAGGTCATCTTGTCCGCCATCTGGAACTTGTTCACGGCGGCAACGCTGTCGCCTCCGCCAATGATGGTGGCAGCCTGGGCGTTATCAGCCACGGCCTGGCACACCGCTAGGGTGCCATGCTCAAATGCCTTCATCTCGAAGACTCCCATAGGACCATTCCAGAACACCGTTGCAGCCTTGGCGATGGCAGCAGCGTAGAGCTCCTCGGTCTGAGGACCAATATCCAGACCCATCATATCATCAGGCATCTCGTTAACGCAGCACACCTTGGTGCCTGCCGTCTCAGAGAAAGCGTCTGCCGCCACCACGTCCACAGGAAGCAGAATATCCACACCCTTGGCCTGGGCCTTGGCAAGCATGTCCTTGGCCCTCTCAACCCAATCCTCTTCTTTCAAGGAGGTGCCTACGGTGTAGCCCTGGGCAAGCAGGAAGGTGAAGCACATGCCGCCACCGATTATGATTGTGTCGGCCTTCTCAATAAGCGCATCAATGACACCCACCTTATCGGATACCTTTGAGCCTCCGAGGATGGCCACAAAGGGACGGGTGGGGGCATCGAGCATGCCAGTCAGGGTCTCAACCTCACCAGCAAGCAGGTAGCCGGCATAGGCAGGAAGCAGCTTGGCAATGCCGGCGGTTGAGGCATGAGCGCGATGAGCAGTACCAAAAGCGTCATTGACATAAACCTGGGCTAGGGAAGCAAGCTGGGCGCAGAACGCTTCGTCATTCTTCTTCTCACGGGGATCGAAGCGGAGGTTCTCCAGAAGCAGGATCTGCCCATCCTCAAGATTTGCGGCCTTGGCCTGGGCGTCGGGGCCTACGGTATCGGCAGCCATGATCACGGGAGCGTCCACCAATTGGGCCAGGCGGGCGGCAACCGGGGCAAGGGAGAATTTCTCCTCATACCCGGTACCCGAAGGCCTACCAAGGTGGCTCATGAGAATGACCTTGGCGCGCTGTTCAAGAAGCTTGCTGATGGTGGGCAGGGCGGCACGAATACGAGTGTCGTCGGTGACCTGGCCGTCTTTTAGGGGCACGTTGAAGTCTACACGGACGAGGACCCGCATGGACGAGAAATCCGCCCCGTCGATGGTGGTGATGGTTGCCATTTTGAGCCTTTCTACGAAAATGCCCCGCACCCGCAGTGTGGCGGGAACGGGGCTTAAGCACACAAGGTCTGATTAGAGAAGGATCTTGGCCAGGTCCTTCACGCGGCAGGAGTAGCCCCACTCGTTGTCGTACCAGGCCACGCACTTGACCATGTCGGACTTCTCCCCCATGACCATGGTCAGGCCTGCATCGAAAATGGAGCTATGGGAGTTGCCCACGATGTCCACGGACACGATGGGATCCTCGGTGTACTCCAGGATACCCTTGAGGGGACCTTCAGCGGCGGCCTTCATGGCGGCGTTGATCTCCTCCTTGGTGACGGGGCGGGAGAGCTGCACGGTCAGGTCAACCATGGATCCATCAGGGGTGGGAACGCGAGTGGCAAAGCCGTCCAACTTGCCCTTGAGCTGGGGAAGCACCAAAGCAACAGCCCGGGCGGCACCCGTGGTGGTGGGGATGATGGACAAAGCAGCGGCGCGGGCGCGACGCAGGTCCTTATGGGACAGGTCAAGGATCTTCTGGTCATTGGTGTAGCTGTGGATGGTGTTCATGTAACCACGCTCAATGCCGAAATTGTCAAGGAGCACCTTGGCGAAAGGTGCAAGGCAGTTGGTGGTGCAGGAGGCGTTAGACACGATGTGGTGAATGGCAGGGTCGTACTCAGAGTCATTCACACCCATGACAATGGTCTTGTCCTCGTTCTTGCCGGGAGCGGTGATGAGGACCTTCTTGGCGCCCTGCTCAAGATGGATGCGGGCCTTCTCCGCGTCACGGAAGACACCGGTGGCCTCGATGACGATATCAACCCCCAACTCTCCCCAGGGCAGGTTGGCAGGATTGCGGTCAGAAAGCACGGTAACGTGCTTACCGTCGACAATCACGCCGTCCTCGGTAAGCTCTACGGTGTCGAAGGCGCGACCATGAATGGAGTCGTACTTGAGCAGATGTGCCAGAGCGGTCTTATCGCCAGGATCGTTGATGGCGACGACATCGCAATCGGGATCGTTGATCATCGACCGGAACACGAGACGACCGATGCGTCCAAAACCGTTGATGCCGACTTTAATTGCCATTTCCAGCCCCTTTCTTGGTTATTTCAGATATGGCCATGGTATACGAACTCGCCACGGGGCGCAGCCCCCAGCAACGAATACCCCAAAAACCCTAGAGTTGCCCATCCATCATGTCTTGGAACTTCTTCAGGTCGCTCATCTTCATGGGCCCCATGCCCGGGACGTTGATTCTGCCAAATCCAGCCTTCTTGCCTTTTTTGCCCTTCTTACCCTTTTTTGAGGTGGTTTGCTGAGGCATCTTGGCCATCATGGCTTTCATCTGCTTTTTAGTATCGTTGAACTGCTTCATGACCTGGTTGACCTGCTGCACCGAGGTGCCTGACCCCCGCGCGATGCGGGCGCGACGGGAGGCATTAAGGCATTCAGGGTGTTCACGCTCATAGAAGGTCATAGAGAAGATGATGGTCTCCATCTGGTCAAGGGCATCCTCCTTGACCTGACCCTGGGCTAAGGCCTTGTCCCCTCCTGGTAGCGCGCTTACCAGTTTTGACACGCCACCCATCTTGGTGACCTGTTTTTTAATCTCAAGGAAGTCATTCAGGTTAATGTTCGCGCGCATCATGCGCTCGTTGGCATCCGCCTGAATCTCCTCAGCCTGGATTTTGGCAGCCTGCTCTATCAGGGAGACCACATCGCCCATTCCGAGAATGCGCTTGGCCATACGATCCGGGTGGAACTCCTCGAGACTGTCAGGTTTCTCACCTGCAGAAATGAACTTAATAGGTTTGCCGGTGGCTTCCTTGAGGGACAAAGCGCCGCCGCCACGGGCGTCGCCGTCCATCTTAGACATGATGACACCGTCAAAATCAACCCGCTCGGAGAAGGCGGTGGCCACATTGACCGCGTCCTGACCCGTCATGGCGTCAACCACCATAAGAATTTGATCGGGCTTGACCGCCGCCTTAATGGCTGCGGCCTCCTGCATCATATCCTCGTCCACATGCAAACGGCCAGCGGTGTCGATAATCACCACATCACGGAGGTTATCGATGGCGGCCTGTACGCCCTCTTTGGCAATCTGCACCGGATCTTTGGAGTCTGACCTATAGACCTTGACCCCCATTTCCTGGCCCAAGGTCTCAAGCTGATCAGCGGCAGCGGGGCGGTACACGTCGCAGGCAACCAGCATGGGGCTGTGGCCCTTGCCCTTAAGCAAATAGGCCAGTTTGGCCGAGGCGGTGGTCTTACCAGAACCCTGCAGGCCCACCAACATGATCACGTTTGGCATACGGGAGGTAAGAACCAGCCGAGACGAGGTTGAGCCAAGGAGGTTGGTCAGTTCGTCAAGGACCACCTTCACCACGTTTTGGGCAGGAGTCAGGCTCTCAAGGACCTCCGCGGTCAGGCAGCGCTCCTTAGTCCGGGCCACAAAGGCCTTGACCACCTTGTAGTTCACGTCTGCCTCAAGCAGGGCCATGCGAATCTCGCGCATGGCGGCGTCGATATCCGTCTCGGAAAGACGGCCCTTAGATTTCAGGCCGCTAAAGAGGCCTTGAAGCCTATCAGAAAGATTCTCAAACATAGGTGCTCCTACACAATGCTAGTCAACAAGAGCCCGGGCAAAGTCATGGGCGTCAAAGTCTCGCAGATCCTCGATACCCTCGCCGATGCCCACCTTCAGAATGGGAAGTCCCAGTTCATGGGCCACCGCAACCGCGATACCCCCCTTTGCGGTACCGTCAAGCTTGGTCATAATCACGCCGTCAAGATCCAGGGACTTATTGAACACCTTGGCCTGCTGCAACCCGTTTTGCCCCGTTGTGGCATCAAGGACCAGTACGGTAATGACCGGGCACTCGGCCTGCTTGCGCACCACGCCAACCACCTTGCACAGCTCCCGCATGAGGTCATCTGAGGTATGCAGGCGCCCCGCGGTGTCAATCAAGACGTAATCCGCCCCCTGCTCACGGGCAACCTGCAGGGTTTCAAAGCACACGCTGGCAGGATCAGACCCCCGCTTTCTTGCCACAATGGGCACATTGCTGCGCCGAGCCCATTCCTCAAGCTGCTCGATGGCCGCAGCCCGGAAGGTGTCCGCCGCCCCAAGGACCACGCTGGCCCCCTCGGCCTTGGCTCGGGCGGCAAGCTTACCGGTGGTGGTGGTCTTGCCGGAACCGTTCACGCCCACAAACACCACGCAGGCCGGCCTTTGGCCCAAATCAGCAGCGTGAGCAGGTGGAAACATAGCCGCGATCTTGTCAATGAGAGCCTCTTTGACCGATTCGCCATCTGCTAGGGCCTTGCGGGTGGCCATGTCACGGATCTCTTCCACAATCTCGGCAGAAGCCACCGCCCCCATATCCGAGAGAATCAGCGTCTCCTCAAGCTCATCCCAAAAGTCCTCGTTAACATCGGGACCGTTGCGCAGAATCACATTCAGAGACTCGGTGAGGCGCTCGCGAGATCGGGTCAGGCCCTCCTTCATTCGTTCAAACAGCGACATATGCCCTCCAAAGCACGATGGTGTTCTCATATCGAAGCGCCCGCCCCCGCAATGGCGGAATTGGGGCTGGCGGCGTTATTCAGTCAGGTACCTATGGTACGCGATTTGACCCCTTCCCTATTTGGACTTGTCCAATTTCTGGGAGAGAACCTTGGTGACGCCGTCGGATTGCATGGACACGCCGTAAAGTACATCGGACATTTCCATGGTCCTGCGCTGGTGGGTAATCATGATCAGCTGGGTTTCCTGGCGTAGCGTCTCAAGATACGTAAGAAGGCGCCTCAAGTTGCTGTCGTCAAGAGCGGCCTCCACCTCATCAAGGATGTAGAAGGGGGTCTTGCGGATGCGATACACCGCAAACAGCAGCGCAAGGGCACATAGGCTTTTCTCGCCACCTGACATCAGGGACATCTTGGCGATACGCTTGCCCCGAGGCTGGGCGTGGACCTCAACGCCCAAGGTACCTTGACCGTCCGTGTCCACCAGCTCGAGATGGGCGCTGCCTCCTTCGAACAATTTGCCGAAGATGTCCTGGAAGTTGCCGTTGACCATGTCGAAGGTAACATCAAACTGGCTGGCCATCCGCTGGTCTATGGCGGCTACGATGCGCCGCAGGGACCCGCGGGCATCCTCCATGTCTTTGACCTGGGCAGATAGGTAATCAAAACGCTCCTTCATGGCCTGGTACTCGGCTGCGGCAGAAGAATCTATGGTGCCCATGTTGGCAATGCGACGGCGAAGTTTGAAGGCCTCGCTCTCAGCCGCCCCCCTATCCTCAGGCGCAGGAGTCTCGAGGGCGGTTTCAAGAGAGATGCCGCACTCCTCCACAATCCGGGAAGCGGCGGCTTGAACCTGCACGTCAAGACGGCCCTTTGCCACCCGAACCTCACCAAGGCGGGTAACCGCCCCATCAAGAAGCTCCTTAGCCTGCTTAACGGCACTGCGGGATTCATTGATGGCGCTGTTGAGGGATTCGGAATTGGACTGCTCAAGGGCAGCCTTGCCCGCAAGGTCAGACACCCAGATCTGACAGGAATGGGAGAGGTCCTCAAGCACCGCAGCCAAGGGGGCCACGCGCCCTGAGGCCACTCTCAGCAAGGAAAGGTCTTCCTGGGCCCGAGCGAAGGACTTTGACGCACGCTGGAGGTCATAAGTTCTCTCCTGCAGCTGCCGGGATACGGAACTGATGCGCTCCTTAGTGGTGGCAAGCTCCAACCGCACCTCGGCAAGGGAGGAGGAGGCATCCTGCTCCCGCTGGGAAACCTCAGATCTATGGGCATTCATCTGCGCCAGATCCCCCTCAAGGGCATCCTTGCGCGACTGTGCGGAGGCAATACGCTGGTCAAGCTCGTCAAGTTGGGGCTGGTACTCCTCAAGCTGCCGCTCCACCCGACGAAGATCCTCGGTCAGGGACTTGTGGGAAGACTCCAAAGACCCCACACGCCGAGCAAGCCTGTCCCGTTCCACCGTGTCGCTGGAATGGGAGCCCTGCTTTTGGGCCTGTTGCTGGGCAATCTCGGAATTCATGGCACGCTTGCGATCAAGGTCTGCTTTGGCCTGGTCAGAGAGGTTGGTCTGCTCTTGAATCTTGCGCTGCAGCTGCTCCATGCGCTCTTGGAGTTGCTCGGTCTCCCTCTGACGAGCAAGATATCCCCCATCGCCGGAGGAACCGATGGCCATATGGATCTTGACCCCGGGCCACACTAAGGTCCCGTCAGCAAGGGCGCACCTGACCCCTGATGAAACAGGCAGCTCCATGGCCTGGTCGAGGGAATCCACCAGCACCACATCCCCGAGGAGCACCTCAAGCACACCCTGTAGATATGCGGGATAGGAAAGCTGGGGCAAGAGGAAATTGTAGTCCTCTGCAGGCGCAACGCCGCGGGTTGAAGCACAATCATCTGTCGAAGCGTACTGGGGGTCTGCGAGGATGATGGTGGCAGTACCCTTGGACCCGGATTCCCGAAGGGCGCAGGCAAGACGAGTGGCACTGGCGGAATCGGAAACCACGAGCCCGGATACGTCCGGACCAAGCAGGGACTCAACAAGACCCTCAAGCTGAGGGGGGCACTTAATCAGCTGAGAAAGGGGCGTGCCCTCTCCACAGTATTGGGTCACATGCTCCTGAACCCAGGCAGAGGCCCCATTGCTCTTGAGCAAGGACGCCTGGACCCGCATGATGGCGGAGATGCCCGCCTTTGCATCGGCAAACTGAGATCTCAGGGATTCCAACTCTGACCTGGTAGCTTCATAAGTGCGCTGGGCCAGGTTCATTTCGTCAGCAGATTTGCGCCCCTTCTCCTTCAGGACCTCAATTTCTGCTGCCTGCTCGTCAAGGCCCGCGCATTTCTGGGCCAGCTGCGCCTTGGACTCCTCAAGCTCTAGAGCAACCTGTTCAAGCCGGGAGGACAGAAGGTTTTGGCTAGAGCGCTTTCCCTGAAGAGAATCGATCAGGCTTCCCTTCTTTGAGACTAGAGAGTCATACTCCCGCTGGCAGGTCTTAAGCGCTACCGTGGTGGAGTTAATGGAAGCATCAAGCTGGTTTCTTTGCTCCAGATACCCGGCATGGGTACTGGACGCTTCATCATACGACTTCTGAAGGGAGTCCCGGCAAGCCGTCATTTCCTCAAGGCGCTCCGAGAGGATCTGGGTTTCCTCGGTAAACTGGGAAATCCTGCGCTGGTTGGCGGAATAGGAGTTCTCGGCAGTTTCAAGGCGATTGGAGATGGCGCGGGACTTTTCGGAAAGGAGGCGACGAGAGGAGTCCAGACGCTCCTGAGCCATATGGAAGCGGCCCCGCTTCTCAGTCAGATCCCCCACGTACAGGCCCTTTTGCTGGAGTAGCACCTGGAGTTTCTCTAGATCCTCTTCGGCGGATTGGACCTTGAGTTTTCGCAGGTCAATCTCTGCGGCGGCCTCAAGCTCTGATTTGAGAACCTGGTCCCATTGGGACTGCAAAAGCCTCAGGTCATCAACGGCAAGCACCAATTCAAGCTCGGAAAGTTCCTGGGACAGGCCCTCATAGGCCTCGGCCCGCTGTGCTTTTCGGGCGAGGGGCTTGAGTTGGCGCTCCACCTCAGCGGTGATGTCCTTGACTCGGGAGAGCTGCGCGTCCATGGAGGCCAGTTTCTTAGCACTGCGCTCCTTGCGCTGCTTGTGCTTGAGCACGCCTGCAGCCTCCTCTAACAGCGTGCGGCGCTCTTCAGGCCTACTGTTGAGGATGGCGTCAAGGTTGCCCTGGGAGATGATGGAGTGGGTGCCGGTACCAAGGCCTGTGTCATGGAGAATGTCCATGAAGTCCATGCGGCGGGCCAGTGACCCATTGATAAGATATTCGCTTTCACCGTTGCGATACATCCTGCGGGTGAGGCACACTTCGTCATACTCCACGGGAAGCGTTCCATCGGAGTTGTCAAGGACAAGGTCCACCTCGGCCATGCCCACGCCCTTTCGGGCGCTTGACCCAGCAAAGATCACGTCCTCCATGGACTGGCCCCGCAGATTCCTGGCGTTGCGCTCTCCGAGGACCCACAGCACCGCATCGGATATGTTTGACTTGCCTGAGCCGTTTGGCCCCACCACTGCGGTGATGCCCGGTTCGAGGGAGATCACGGAGCGGTCCGCGAATGACTTGAACCCCTTGAGGATGAGTTGTTTCAGGTGCACGTTCTACTCTTTCGACCGAGCGGCTTTCAACTGCTTCTTTTCCTGTTTTGCCTGGGCCTTCTCTGCGGCACGTTCTCGCTTGAGGCGCTCCCTATCCTCCTTGGAGGTCTTGTCCTCCTTGGTGAAGCCGAGCATTTCAAGGGCGCTTTTTGCGGCTGCCGACTCGGACTCCTTCTTCGTTCTGCCCATGCCGCTGGCAAGGGCCTTCATGCCTGCGAAGACCTGGCTTACGAAGGTGCGGTCATGAGGCGGGCCCTGGGTTTCCACCAGCTTATAGGTGGGAGTGATACCCTCCTCTTGCAGCTTTTCCTGCAGGGCACTCTTGGGGTTTTCCGGCTCCGCGGCCATGGTGATGGACATCTTAGGGATAAGGGTCCGATCCACAAAGGCCGCAGCCGCTTCAAGCCCCCCGTCAAGGAACAGGGCCGCCACAACCGCCTCGTACACGTTCTCCAGAGCAGAATGAAGTCCACGCCTTCCCGTACCCTGCTCTGAAGAACCAAACACGATGACGTCGGCGAAGCCGAGCCGCTGGCTTTCCTCTGCCAAGCTCGAGCCCGAAACCAGAGCAACCTTGATTCGGGTAAGACCACCCTCATCAAGCTCAGGGTAACTGTGGAAGGCCCGCTCAGCCACGATGGCCCCAAGGATGCTATCCCCAAGAAACTCCAGCCGCTCGTAACTGAACTTCACCGGTTTTCCCTCTACTGCAGAGGGGTGGGTGATGGCGGATAACAGGATATCCGTGTCTTTAAAGCGATGCTCAAGGATGGTTTGAGCACGCTCAAGTTTATCCATCTGCTCATCGGAATAGTTCACTGTTACTTCACTACCTTCACAATCTCTTCTACCAGATTGGCCTCAATCATCCGGGCGGTGGCAAGGATGCCGGATTTAATGGCCTCAGGATTGGAGTTGCCATGGCCAATCAGGCACACGCCGTTCACGCCAAGCAAAGGCGCTCCCCCATAGGTATCCGCACTCATCCGAGTTTTAAGGCCGTTGAGCCCCCGCTTCATGGCAAGGGCACCTAGCTTTGTTGCAAGGTTCGACATCATCACGCCCTTAACCGCCTTGAGCAGCTCCTTTGACGTTCCCTCCAGAGTTTTCAGGGCCACATTGCCCGTAAACCCATCAGTAACCACCACGTCATACTTTGCGCAGACCAGATCTCCGCCTTCAGCGTTTCCCGCAAAGTTGGGCAGGTTGTCCTTGAGCACCTGGTGACACTCCTGGGCAAACTGGGAACCCTTGGTGTCTTCGGAACCGATGTTGAGTAAAGCAACAGAGGGGTGCTCTTTCCCCACAATCTTTTCCGCATAAACGGTGGCCATCTGGGCGAATTGCACCAGCCACTCAGGTTTGCAATCCGCATTGGCACCGATGTCGCTCATGACCACGTTTCCGGCAGGAGAGGGGATCACGTGGCAGAGGGCGGGCCGAGAGATACCGCGGATGCGTCCGATAAACAGGGTGGCACCAGCAAGGCAGGCCCCGGTAGAACCTGCAGAGAAGAAGCCCTGGGCCCTTCCCTCCTTTACCGCTTTACACCCTACCACGATGGTGGAGTCCTTCTTGGCCCGAACCGCAGAGGCGGGATGCTCATTCATCTCAATGTTCTGGGTTGCATGCAACGGCTGAACACGAGGCCTCGTAGAAGCAAACACGTCAACAATTTGTGCAGGGCCGCAAGCAAGGACCTCCACCCGCGGATCTGCTGCCAGCGCCAGATCTATGCCGGTTAGCACCACGTCATGACCGTTGTCACCACCAAGAACGTCGACAACCACCACAGGCGCGTCAGAACCGGAAAGCTGTTCAGCCATGTTCCCTCCTATATAACAATTGCCGACCCAAGAGCCGGCAATCACATCCCGAACTGGTAAGTTCAAGCATTATGACATATCGGGATTACTCGGTCTCGAGCACCTCACGCTTGCCATAGTAACCACAATTGCCGCAGACGCGATGAGGAAGCTTGACCTCGCCGCACTGAGGGCAGGTGGAGCGAGCAGGCATAGCGAGCTTGCTGTTGGCGCTACGACGAGAGTGAGTACGGGCACGACCCGTCTTTTGCTTAGGCACTGCCATGGTGATACATCTCCTATCTGTTCAGCTTACGCCGAATTAACTACAAAATGACGCGACTTGATATACTACTAAAGTATCTAAAGGGATGCAAGGAGTAAATCAGGTCTTCACAAGTGGGACGTCTGATTCTCTACTCCTCAACCTTAAAGCCTGCCAACGCCTGGGCAAAGGGATTGTTGGCAGGAGCCTCGCCTTCCATTTTCACCCGTTGGTTGCACGAGCAGGTCTCAAGGTTGAGATTGGTTCCGCAGGCCATGCACAAACCCTTGCAGTCAGGATCGCACAGAGGGACCAGGGGCAAATCAAGTACCGCGGCGGCGGTGATGAGGGGTTCAAAATCAAGCCGTCGATCCTCAGGCAGCACGTCAAACTCGTCCTCGTCCATGTCCTCAGGAGCATCCTGATCCTCACTAAGGAGGATGTAGGCCTCGATCTCCCCATCGATATCAAAGGAGAGGTCCTCTAGGCAACGGGCGCAGGAGGTGGTCATGGTTCCCGTAACGCTCCCCTGCACAAGAAGTGCATCTCCCACGTTGCTCACCAGCGCGTCCCAGGCAAGAGGGGAATCAAGGCGGTATTCATCCGGACCAAACTCAATAACTCCCGGGGCATAGGCGCCGTGGTATCGCTCGCATTCCGCAAGGCTCATAAGCCTTTCGGGAATCTCAAAGACCAGCTGATCCATTACCAAGCCCTATCGGACGATGCCCTGGTTGAGGCGGTCACGACACCTGCGCACACCATTCATCAGCGTCTCCAGGTTCTGCTCCACATAGCCAAAGACCTCATCTGCGTAGTCCTCTGCACCAGCACGGGTCTGACGCTCCAACTCCCGGGCATCGGACAAGATGGTATCGGCCTGCTGTTGCGCCACACGGACGATCTCCTGCTCCGAGGCGATGGTAAGAGCCTGGCTTTTAGCATCCTCAATAAGGCGATCATGCTCCGCCATGGCATCCTCAAGCAGGCTTTGACGCTCACGGACGATCTGACGGCTCTGTGCGAATTCCTGGGGGAACTGCATGTTAATGGCGTCGATGATCTCAAACGCCTTCGTAATATCCACCTGGCGGAGGTTGTTATTCCTGATGACGGGCTTAGACTCCTCAAGCAGAAGAGAAAGCTCCTCAATCAGGGCAAGAACACCAGTTTCCATTGTGTCCCTTTCAACTAATCACGCGTGTTGCTGCCCACGCTGCTAAAAGCACATGACAAGTCAGGCTGCGACCTGCCCATATCTGGTTGATAATATCATGAAAGCTTGTTTTTCAACGCCGCATCCACACATGGCGGGACAATACCCGCAACGTCTCCACCGAAGGATGCTATTTCGCGTACGATTGAGCTGGAAAGATACATGTAATGGGGCGGCGACATAATGAACATGGTCTCAAGACTCGGATCCATCTGGTAGTTTGCAGCGGTCATCTGGAATTCGTACTCAAAGTCCGTAATAGCCCGCAGTCCCTTGACCACCACGTCGGCCCCGATCTGGTGGGCAAAGGAGATAAGCAGGTCATCGAAACCCACCACGCTCACGTTCTTGAGACCCTTCATCTCAGATACCGCCTGATTTGCCAGGGCAATGCGTTCCTCAAGGGAAAACAAGGGGCGCTTTTTGTGGGAAGAGGCCACGGCAATGACCACTTCGTCAAACATATTCGAGGCTCGGGCAACCACATCAAGATGCCCGTTAGTAATGGGGTCGAAGGTACCTGGTACTATGGCCTTAACCATCCTGCTCTCCTCTGATAGTCAGAAAATCAATGGCGATCTTTCCGTAAGTTTTGGACGCAATTATATCCAAAGACCCGTTGACCTGCGCAAGAACGTCGGATAGGTCGGTGGCGCGGGCGTGCTCGTAGGTAATCAGGCACCCTGAAGCAATCCTGCCACCCCTTGTGAGCCTCTCAATAAGGCCTACCACCTCAATGGGGTCAAGGGCGTAGGGCGGGTCAAGCATGACCAGGTCATAGCCAACTCCCCCAGCCAAGAAGGGGGCCTTGAGCACGTCGGTGCGAAACACCCGGGCCCGGTTAGGGTCAATCCGAAGCGTGGAGACGTTTGCCCCTAGCGCCTCAAGGGCGCCTCGGTCCCGCTCAAAGAAATGACAGCCCCGGGCGCCTCGGGAAAGGCACTCGATACCCAAAGCGCCGCTTCCCGCAAAGGCGTCAAGAACCATAAGTCCATCAAAGCCTCCGAAATGAGAACCAATGGAGCTCATGAGGGATTCCTTAACCCGGTCAGTGGTAGGACGGGTCAACTCCCCTTTGGGCGCCTTAAGGGTTCTTCCCCGGTATTCACCTGCGATGACTCGCATGTTTCCTCCTTTACGCGCCCGCAATATCGGGCGCACCATATCACGACTCCCGCTTTTGGGCGGCGGCGAAGGCGTCAAGGGACGCCCGCACCAGCAGGGCTTGAGACCCGAAGGCCTGAGTCCCATCGCCCGACTTTGGCTCACTAAAGACCTGCGACACATAAGAATCCGCAATGCAGGATGCCTCCCCGTGGGCGGCGGTAATCATGGCCTCATCTTTGGCCATGTTGGCCAAACGCAGCAACGATCTTCCCGATTGGCGGCTTCCGAGCACGTCGCCCTCTTTGCGCATGGCAAGGTCCGCCTTGGCAAGAACGAACCCATCGTCAGTGGACTCCATGAGTTCAAGCCGTTCCTGAGCGGTCTCATCAGAGGTGGCACACACCAAAAACACGTGCCCCGGCTTTGTACCCCGAGCCACCCGGCCCCGTAGCTGGTGAAGCTGGGAGAGGCCAAACATCTGGGCGTCCTCGATGATCATCACGGTTGCGTTGGGCACGTCTACCCCTACTTCAATGACCGTGGTGCACACCAAAACCTGGATCTTGCCTTCCCGAAAATCATCCATGACCTGCTGTTTTTCTGAAGAGGGCATTTTGCCATGAAGCAGCCCTACCCGGTATCCTCCAAACACCTTGGCTTGCAGGAAGGCGCTATGTTCCTGGGCAGCCTTCAGGTTGGACCCATCAAGACCCTCCATGGTGTCAAAATAGGAGACCGCCTCATCCCGCTCTACCCCGAAAGCGCGTTGCTGTCCGCCTAAGTGTTGCTGACCTCTAACGCGCTGCTGTCCGCCGGCATGTTGTACAGGTTCCGATTGATCTGCCCCAGACACCAGGGGACATACCACATAGACCTGCTCGTTGCGCTTGCATGCTTCGACAGCCGCATCATACGCCTGACCCCTGCGCCGAAAACCCACCACCGTAGTGGTGCGGGAAGCCCGATTGGCAGGGACCTGTTTGAGATAAGACAGAGTAAAGGACCCGTAGACCGTCATGGCCAGGGACCGAGGGATAGGCGTGGCGGTCATGGAAAGATAGTCAGCGCCGAGACCCTTAGCCCGCAGGGCGGCGCGCTGGTCAACCCCAAAGCGCTGCTCCTCATCCACGATGGTCAAAGAGCAGGAAGGCAACTCCACGTCAGGCTCAAGCAAGGCATGGGTACCGAAGAGCACCGTGAGTTCTCCCTGGCGGGCCTGGGCAACAATCCTTTTTCTATCCGCAACGGAGGTTGAACCGGTCAGCACATCCCACCTGATATGGGCCGAGTCAAGCAGCGGCCCAATAGAGCGGGCGTACTGCCTGGCCAGGACCTCGGTGGGGGCCATCATAAGGGCCTGGGTGTCGGAATCCGCCACAGCAGCCAGGGCAAAGGCGGCGACCATGGTCTTTCCGGTGCCCACATCGCCTAAGATCATGTGGTTCATAGGCTCAGGCGCAGCCATAGCATCAAAGACCTGGGAGATGGCAAACTGCTGGTCAGGGGTGAGATCGAAGGGAACTGCTCCCGAGAGGGCCTGGGTGTAGGGGCCATACACCCTATGGGCCACCCCGACTCCTTGACCGCATGATTGCTTCTGGCGCACCAGGAGGCTCACCTGGAGCATGAGCACCTCTTCAAAGGCGAGCCGACGCCTGGCCTGGCGCTGCTCGGCCATGGTGGAGGGAAAATGGATGCACCTGAGGGCCTCGGATTTTGCCATCAGGGCGTAGTGGCTGCGCATCTCAAGGGGAATCGGGTCATACACCTGGCCAAGGCCGTCAAGGGCCGAACGGATGATACGGCGCATCTGACCTGCAGGTATCTTCTGGCTGGCACCATGAATGGGGATGATTTTGCCCACAACGTCGCAAGCATCATCCTCAAGACGATCAAGGAAGGGCGAGGCCATCCGTTTGTACCCGTAGTTAAATTCCATCTTCCCGGCCACGCTTACCCGCATACCTGCTGACAAGGTCTTTGTCAGCCAGGGCTGGCGAAAGAAGGTGGCAATCATCGTGCCGGTGTCATCAACTAAGGTCACTTCCACAATGTCCAGGTTGCGCCGGGGCCGCTTATGGGTGACCTCGTGAATGATGGCCACCACCGTAGCGTTCTCGCCAAGGGGGGCGGAGGCGATTGACTGCACCGCGGACATATCCAAATACCTGCGGGGATAATGGCGAAGCAAATCCCCAACAGTGGTGATACCTAAGGCCGACAACGCAGCCACCCTGCCCGAAGACACCCCGGCAACCTGGGTCACCGGAGCATCAAGGGACAGGGTGGATGAAAGACGGTCTTTCATAGACGAAGGGTGCGAGGGCCCAGGCTATTCCAAAGAGAACACAACCGGGTACAGAGCCTGCTCGCCGCGCTGGGGATCAATCTCCAGATCCTCATATGCTTCCTGAATACGCGCAACAAGAGCGTCAAGCTGCTCATCGGAGAATTGCTCGCCGGCAAGCAGGGTCATGGAGTCCGCGTCCTCGGCCTCCATGACCACAAGCAGCTGCATGACCGCATCCTCAACGGTGGAGGACACCGCCTCAATGGACCCATCCGCGATGCCGATAACGTCCCCATTGGCAATGGGATTTCCGTGAGCATCCTTGGAATCCTTGATTGCAGTGGTGACCTCACCGGTTTTGACCTCGGCAAATGCCTCCGTCATGGTTTCTACGTTCTCCTCAAGGCCACCTTCAGGGTCAAACCCGAGCATGGCAGCAAAGGACTGGGGCACGGAGGTGGTGGCCACTACGGCACAGGGCTTTTCGGCAACGTCAACCGCGGCCTGGGAAGCCATGATGATGTTCTTATTGTTGGGAAAAATCAGCACCGCGTCCGCGTTGCACTGGTTCACAGCCTCAAGGATATCGGCGGTGGAGGGGTTCATGGTCTGGCCACCGGAAACCACCACGTCAACCCCAAGGGACTTGAGGATGGAGGCGTTACCGGAACCAGGGGCCACGGCCACCACGCCAAGGGGCTTGCGGGCCTGCGCGACCTCGGACTCCAGCTTCTCGGTGCGCTCCTCAGACTGCAGCTGCATGTTGTGGATGTGGACCTCGGAGATCTGGGAATCGTGCTCAAGGAACCAGCACAGGACCTGGTCAGGCCTGTTGGAGTGCACGTGCACCTTGAAGTTGGGGTGCATGCCCACCATCAGATCGCAATCCCCCATGGTGGGCAGGAAATCCTTGGCGGCATCAACGTCCACGGTCTCAGAATGGACCAAAAACTCAGTGCAGTAACGATACGCGGAGCCTTCCCAGTCATTGACCTGCTCAATCTCCACCTTAGGGGCAGGACGGGAGAAGCTCAAGGCATCGCCCACGAACCCGTCCTTACCGGTGATGGAGGCGGCGAAGGCGTCAATGAGGATGGCCAGGCCAAAGCCGCCAGCGTCAACTACGTTGTTCTCCTTGAGCACCGGCAAGAACTCGGGAGTGCGTTGTACGGAGGCGTAGGCCTCAGACACGATGTGCTCAAGGGCGGCATCCGTGTCCATCTTCTTCTTCTTAGCGAAGCGTGCGGCGGCAGCGGCATCCTCTACAACCGTAAGGATGGTGCCCTTAACCGGCTTGCGAACAGCCTGGAAGGCAACCTCAACCGCCCGGGAGAAAGCCGCATCAAGGGAATCCGTATCGAACTGGTCATAACCAGCAAACCCCTCACACAGACCCCGCAGGATTTGGGAGGTAATAACGCCGGAATTTCCCCGGGCGCCCATAAGGGCTCCGGTGGTGATGGCCTTACGCACGTCCGCGGAGGAGGAGCCAATGGGAAGCTTTGCCACATGGTCTACCACAGACTTCATGGTCAGGGACATGTTAGTGCCGGTGTCTCCATCAGGCACGGGAAACACGTTAAGACGGTTGACCTCCTCCTTGCGCTCAGAGAGAGCCTGGGAAGCGGCAGCGATGGCGTTCAGCACGCCATTAGTGGAATAAGTGCTCATTGATGTGACTTTCCTTAATATGTATCCCGATTATCGACGAACCTTGATGCCCTGGACGTGAACCATCACGTTGTTCACGGGGATCTGGGCCTGATCAGACAGGACGTACTTCACGTTGTCGATCAGGTTCTTGGAAACCGCAGCGATGTTGGTGCCGTACTCAACCACCACGTACAGATCAACGTCCACACCGTTGTCCCCATTGCGCACAGAGATGCCCCGGCGAAGACGGTTATTGGGCAGCAAGCTTGCGATACCGTCCTGAAGAGACGGAAGAGCCATGCCGACGATGCCGTAGCAACCAAGAGCCGCGTTGCCCACGAGGTCCACCAGGACGTCGTTGGAGACGTTCAGGCTACCAGGAATCTGTTGAGTCATGGAAAGAATCCTTTCTACTGACAGCATAACTCAAGTAAGTATAGCGGTTTCCCAATGGGAAACCCCCTACCGCAGGATTGCCCTTTGGGAATAATCACAAACAACAAAAAAGGCCGCATGCGCGGCCTTTCATGAAGCGGTGTGAGGAGTTAACCGCGGACGACCTTACCGGCCTTCAGGCACTTGGTGCAGACGTTCTTCTTGACGGAACGACCGTTCTCCACGCAGGAGACGCGCTGAATGTTGGGATGGAAGGTACGGTTGGTGACACGATGAGAGTGGCTGATGGAACGACCAGCCTTAGGACCCTTACCGCAGATTTCGCAAACTTGAGACATTGTAATCACTCCATTTACTTCAGATTGGAATCTGGATGCATGCAAAATAGCCAAATAACTATATCACGCTGGAATCTTGGATACAAGAAGAGATTTAAGATTAGCCTCGATACGGCTGGTCTACCACCATAAGCCGTCCACAAGAGGGACACACCGCAAGGGGGTATTCCGAACGAAGCCTCAGCACCCTGGTAGGATCTATCCTGGAGCGGCACACCGAGCAGGTCCCCTGTTCAAGCAGGCACACCGCTACGCCCCCCTTTGCCTTGATCAGCTTGTCGTATTTGGACAGGGTGGGACCATCTAGACGGCTTGCCAGCTGGCGTTTTTGGGCGGTGGCTCGATTGATCTCCTCTATCATGCGCCCGCCCTGGCTCTTATAAGAGCCAATCAGCTCACGCTCCTGGGCATCAAGCTTTTCAAGGGACGAAGCCGCCTGGGGAAATAAATCGTCAATCTGCAGAATCTGGGTCTCAAGCTTATCCCGCTGCTGGGATATCTCCTCCATGCGCTGGCCGATAAGCTCAAGCTCCGCGGCGCATTCCTGGGACTTGCGAAAGTTCACCCCTGGCAGAGACATTGCCTGCTGCACGCTTCGCTGTTTGGCCACAAGTTGCCCTTCCTCAGCGGCTAGATCCGACAGGGAGGTATGGGCATCGGTACGCATCCCCGTCATCTTCCGCATGGATTTGGATACTTCCTCGCGCCTATGGCGAACATCGAGGATCTTTTGCTTCTGAGGGAGGCTTTCCAGGTTCTTCTCCAGCGCCTGGATGGTACTATCGAGCCGCTGCAGGGCCACTAGGATTTGCACGGTCTCAACGGATGTCTGGGTCATGCTCTACCTCCTTGCACGTCGTCCAGTTCTCCCGTGGGTCAAGACAGACCACCGGCGCGTTGCATACCTGCTGCGCAATCCGAGACAACACGCCTACAAAGGGCTGCTCGGACACGTCATGGCCTAGATCGATAATGGTAAGCCCTTCCCCGCACCCATCTAGGGCCGCATGGTACTTGACCTCTCCGCACACCAGGGCATCAACACCCCGGGCAAGGCAGCGCTCAGGGGCGTCGGAAGCAGACCCGGTCCAGGCGCACAGGGTGGAAATCTCCCGTCCCCCGTCCCAAACGCGGGCATTTCCCCCAAAGGAGCTGTTGCAGCGCCCTGCCAGTTCCTGGGCACTCATGCAAGGCAGACGGCCGATCCTTCCGTATCCCGCATCAAGGGACGGTTCTCCCACGCGTTCAAGCACGTCAATAGCGCAAGACCCCAAAGGCCCTAAAAGCATGTCAGCCACCAGGGGGCTCGCATCCAGACAGGTATGGAAGTTCATCAGGGCCACGCCATGGGAGATGGCCTCAAAGACCACCGAAGAGGAAACGCTCGAGCCCGATCCCGGAGGGTGGAAGGTACGCGGGGGATCAAGAAACACTGGATGGTGGGTAAGCAGCACGTTGCACCCCTGCTCCATGGCGAAGCGAACCCCGTCTATGGAAGCATCCAAGGCCACGGCAACGCCTCTGACCACAGCGGCAGGGTCTCCCACAGACAG
>JAQXQN010000090.1 GCA_029101185.1 Eggerthellales bacterium
CACAAAGAGCATTTGGCAATTACGTATAGTAAGAACAACGGAGGTACCCATGAGTGAGCTCGTTCAGGAAATCGCAATTGATCAAGCGCAGAACCTGAAGGCACGGGCCTTGCATCGGTGCATTCACGTGCTGGACAAGGATGCTTCGATAGCGTTTTATCAGAAAGCGTTGGGAATGGACGTGGTCAGAAGGAAGGGCCCCGAGGACGGATCCTGGGAGAACATCTTCATGGCCAACCAGGAATCCGGCTTTGAGCTGGAGCTGACCTGGAACAACGGCCGGGTTGAGCCCTACGTTAACGGCGGGCGTGACACGCACCTGGCTTTTTCGGTGGCTGATATCAACCAGGCACGGGCCCTGCATGAGCAAATGGGATGCGTGTGCTTTGTGAATGAGGCCATGGGCCTGTATTTCATAGAGGACCCGGACGGCTGCTGGATTGAGATTCTCCAGGAGAAGCAGCGCAATCTCTCCCAGGCGGGGACGGATGTCCTGGCGGCGTTGCGTCGGCGCCGCAGTGTGAGGCAATATGGCGAAGCGCCCATCGCGCAGGAGGCCCTTGACCAGGTGATTGAGGCGGGGCTTCGTTCTGCCGCGGGCAGGGGCATCCGGCCCTGGGAGCTGGTGGTGGTTAAGAATCGGGAGGTGCTTGATCGGCTGGCTCAGTGTCGGGAGGCTGGCTCCGCTATGCTTACAGGGGCAGATGCGGCTGTTGTGGTGGTGGCGGATCCTGGGTGTGACACCTGGATTGAGGATTGCTCCATCGTGATGGCCAACATGCATCTGGAGGCATCGGCGCTGGGCCTGGGAAGTTGCTGGATTCAGGGCAGGGGACGCACTGCGGCAGACGGAAGGTCCACCAAAGATTTCGTCTTTGATTTGTTGGGGATTCCTGGGAATCTGGAGTTGGAGGCGATTCTGTCCCTGGGTAGTCTGACCGAGATTCCCGAGCCTCGGGGTATTGAGGACTTGTGGAGTAAGGTGCACCAGGGCGCGTACTAAGCGCGCCTCGTACTAAGCGCGCCTATATGTCATAGGCTATAGAAGTTCAGGCGGGGTCTATACGAATCAGGTATAGGCTCCGCATTTGTCATGTCTGCTTGGGATGGTGTTCAGAGGGAAAGTATGTCAAAATCAAATCCGTATGCAATTATCCCCGACCATGGAGATAGGGACATGGAACCAAGACATATTGCATTAATTGAAACACCTAATCATCCAGGAAATCGAATCTGGATGGTGGCGGCTGTTGTGGCTGCGGCCGCGGTGGCTCTGGTGGTGGCGTTGTTTGCACCTGGCGTAAAGCCGGCGTTCGCAGATACAACCTATCACGTGACCACCGCCGATGAGCTGACCCAGGCAGTGGCAGAGATCAATGGGGCGGACTCTGGACGCTTCGTCATAAGCATTGAAGACGACATCCAGGTGCGACAGCTGTCCTTTAAGGCCAACGAGACCACTATCTTAGGCAACGGACACACCTTGGACTTCAGCAATGCCACGGGAGACCACGGTATCGTGGTGTTTAAGTACGATGACAACAGCCCGACGTTGCATCTGGGTGATTCGGCAGCCAGCGCCCAGGAGAATGCGCTGGTGATTCAGGGCGGGAACAGGTATAGCTGCCCGTTTATCATGATAGGCGGCAGCAATTTTGATATGACCGCGACCATGACCATGACCGATGGCGTGGTGATTCGCGGGGCCGTGGTGGATAACTATCTCGGCGGCGGGGTGTATGTGGGTTGCGGCGGCACCTTTATTATGGATGGCGGCACCATTACCGAGTGCGGCGTCAGCGGCGGAAGCGTGTGCTTTGGTGGCGGCGTTGCCGTGGTTGGTGGCGGCACCTTTGTGATGAACGACGGCGTGATCTCCAAGTGCTTTCTGACTCAGAGTTACGGGGAATCCACTGATTCGTACAACCTTTTCTACAATTATGCGGCAGGCGCCGGCGTGTTCGTGTCCAACAACAGCTACTTTGAGATGAACGGCGGCTCCATTTGCGACAATCGTATCGTCAAGAAGAGCGAGGACATACCCGGGTACGGCATGGGCGCCGGCGTGGCCGTGATGCCTTCCCGCTACAACGAGGGATTTGTGGTGAGCTCCCGGTTTGAGATGAACGGGGGAGAGATCTGCAGGAATAGCTCCAATGGCGCAGGCGGCGGTGTGGCGGTTGTTGGCACCCAGGCTGTGTATGGAGCGATCGCTTCGCCTGTGGCTGCGCAGGTGGGTGCTGTCAAAGGTGCTCCTGGCGTGGAGATCAACGGCGGGTTCATTTACGACAACACTGCTGCAGGGGTGAGCAGCTTTGGCCTGGGCGGCGGCGGCCTGTTTGCCTTCATGCTGAGCAACAACAACGTGGTGAAGATGGAAAACACGCAGATTTTTGGCAACGACGCCGGCCTGGGATTTGGTGGCGGCGTTGAGGCCCTGGCGGTGTCAAAGGGCTATGTTGAGAACGTGACCATCTCCGGCAGTTATATCGTGAACAACAAGGCCGCATACGGCGGCGGTATTGCATGCTTCAATAGTGGAAGCACCGCGGTGCAGACTCTGACCTTTGACGAAGCGAACCCCACCACTATCGTGGGGAATACGGCCTCGGTGGGTGCGGATGACTTGTTCTCTTACCGCACCACCATCACTAATCTGACCAAGGTCGAGGATATGCAACCTCTGGCCTCCAATCAGACCCTTGTGGGTTGGAAGTGGGATGCGGAGGTTGGCGCCGAGGGAGAGACCCTGAACTACGAGGGTCAGGAAATCCCCATGCTCAGGTACGACGCGGAAACCAACAACTACGACTACGAGCCCTTGGCGGTGGAGAACACCACCACAATCCTGTATCTGAAGGTTCCGGTGGTTGAGCAGGAGGCTCCCGGCGGTGACGATAATCCCGGAGGGGGAGATAACTCCGGCGGTGCTGACAATCCTGGCGGTAATGGCAACCCCGGCAGCGGGGACAACTCTGGTAATGGCAACCCCGGAGGATCTGATGATCCTGGAGTGAGTGACAATCTGGGGATTTCCGGAAAGCCTGGCAGCGAGGCTGGATCACTTGCGGCAACGGGGGATGTGACCCCGGTAGCGCCTCTGGTGGTAGTGTGTGTCTGCGCTGCTGCGTGCGTGGTGATTGCCTGTGTAAGGAAGGCGGCTTCTGCCTGCAGGTAGTGGCGAAGCGTGCTGCCCGCCTGTTGCTGGGTGACCGCCCAAGAACCGTGAGCCAGTAACGTATGCTGCCCGCCAACTTGACGGTCAGCGGTGCTAAAGAAGGCGGGCTTCGCAAACTGATTGAGCATGAATGCCTGGTCAGTGACCATTTGCACGCCGGCAGAGCCGCCGCCGATGACCATAACGTTCTTCTGCTGCTGAGTCATCCCGAGTTGCGAATGAGGCGCGGCGCGTTTGCGGGGAAATAGTCTGTAAAAGCACCGCGCATACCTGTTCCTCAAAAATGAATCTATTTCATTTTTGAGGAACGTACTGGTTTACTAACTTTTGTGGAACGGGCTTTTCACTTACTCGCTATTCCTGCTCAGCCAATCGGCCGCATCCACAATCCGGATCCCCTCATACTGGTATTCTGGCTGGTATGTGCGGGAAATAATCATCTTCGGATATGCGTCCCGTATCGCAAGTAGGGGGGACGCTTCGCGCTTGAATGTCTGCTCGTCGGAAATGCTGTTCGACACTTGGATATAGAGCTTCTCTCTCTGGCTTGCAGGCTGTTAATGGCCTTCTCAAACGCTGCGCACATCTGCACCTCATCAATAAGCAGGTAGTTTTGCCTGCTGGGAACGAAGTATCCTTCCACATATGCCTCCAAGGATCGGTAATCCATGATGTCCTCGAAGTCGGTAAGGTTGTAGTTGATATGGATGATGTTGGCATCAGGTTGATCGTCCAAAAGTGCCTGGGATAGGGTCTCCATGAGTTTAGACTTGCCTGATCTGCGGACGCCGGTGATGACCTTGTGTTGGCGGTGTCGGCTACATCACGGATGGCCGCCTCTCTGTGAATGTTGTGCAAGATTCCCCAAATTTGAAAATCATTCAGTTTTGGGGAATTATACCGCCCTCGTTCTCCTTGTGCCGCAAATTTGTACGCCTGAGAGCAATCCTCAGAGATGAAGGGCATAATTATTACGAAGACCGAAGGGGCCCAAAAACGTCAGTTCGCCAGTCATGCATAGTGCCCCTTGTGTTGCGCATTCGTCTCAGGCGCCCGGTTTGAAACGTGATTTGTCATGGGAATCTGAGCGTGATACATCGCAACGCACACAAAGAAGGAGAGTCAAACGTGAACAAGCAACAACTTGCATCAAAGATCTGGGAATCCGCAAACAAGATGCGTTCCACTATTGAGGCAAGCCAATACAAGGACTACATCCTTGGTTTCATCTTCTACAAGTTCCTCTCCGAGACGGAGATCGCCCGTTTGAAGGCAAAGGATTTCACGGACGCGGATCTGCCATCCCTGACGGAGGACGATCCTGATACCGTTGAGTTTGTGAAGGGGGAGTGCGGTTACTTTATTGCCCATAAGGACCTGTTTCAAACATGGATTTCCAAGGGCAAGGACTTTGAAATCGCCGACGTCCGCGATGCTCTGTCTGCCTTCGACCGCAATATCAGTCCCGCCCATAAGAAGGTGTTTGACGGGATTTTCGAAACCCTCCAGACCGGTCTTTCTAAGCTGGGTACGGACGCCAAGAGCCAGTCCAAGGCGGCCCGAGATCTGATTTACCTGATCAAGGATATCCCCATGGATGGCCGTCAGGACTACGACGTCTTGGGCTACATTTACGAGTACCTGATTGAAAACTTCGCCGCAAACGCTGGTAAAAAGGCCGGCGAGTTCTACACACCCCATGAGGTCAGCAAGCTCATGAGCGAGATTGTCGCCTGGCACCTTGAGGGCAGGAACGAGATTAAGATTTATGACCCCACTAGCGGTTCGGGCTCGCTGCTTATCAATATCGGTAAGGCCGTCGCCCGCCGCAACGGGGATCCAGACGGCATCAAGTACTACGCCCAGGAGTTGAAGGAAAACACCTACAACCTGACCCGAATGAATCTTGTCATGAGGGGCATCCTTCCTGACAATATTGTGGTGCGCAACGGAGACACCCTTGAGGACGACTGGCCCTGGTTTGACACCCTGGAGAATAAGGAAGAGACCTACGATCCGCTCTATGTGGACGCGGTGGTGTCTAACCCTCCCTACTCTCAGAACTGGGACCCCGAGGGCAAGGATATTGACCCGCGTTTTGACTACGGTGTGGCTCCCAAGTCCAAGGCCGACTACGCGTTCCTCCTGCATGATCTGTTCCACCTGCGCAACGACGGAATAATGTGCATCGTGCTTCCCCATGGCGTGCTGTTCAGAGGTGGCGAAGAAGGTGCAATCCGGCGGAATCTGGTTGAGCATCGCAACATCCAGGCCATCATCGGCCTTCCTGCAAACATCTTCTTTGGCACGGGCATTCCCACCATCGTGATGGTCCTGAGAAAACAGCGTCCTGCAAATGAAAACGGCGTGTTGGTGGTGGACGCTAGCAAGCATTTTGTCAAGGAGGGAAAGAACAACAAGCTTCAGGCCAGCGATATCAAGCGCATTGTGGATGCCGTTACCACCAATGCCACGGTGGAGGGCTTCAGCCGCTTGGTCTCAATTGATGAGATTCGCGCGAACGACTACAATCTGAATATCCCCCGATACGTGGACTCCTCCGAGGCGCCCGAGACTTGGGACATCTTTGCCACCATGTTTGGAGGCATGCCCAAGACCGAGATTGCGGCCCTGGACCGCTACTGGAATGCCTGGCCTTCCCTCAAGACCCAGCTGTTCGCAGATGCGGGCGGCTCCTGCGTACAGGTTCAAGTTGACGAAGTGTCCACCGCCGTGAGAAGCAATGCCGACGTGCAGGGCTTCATGGATGCCTGCAAGCAAAGCATCACGCCCCTGTGCGACGTGCTGCAAGATTGGCTGGTGTCTGATCCCGAGACGGTGGATGCTCTGGCGGAGGAGGGCGTAATTGCGGAGATTATTGATGCTGCGCTGCAGGACGTTTCGCTCATAGACAAATACGACGCGTACCAGAAGCTTGACGATGTCTGGCAGTCCATCTCCATTGACTTGGAGATCATCCAAACGGAAGGTTTTGGCGCGGT
>JAQXQN010000091.1 GCA_029101185.1 Eggerthellales bacterium
CGGAAAGTGCTATCTCCCCTGCAAGATGGTGCCGCCGCCAAGGACGTTGTCTTCCTGATACACGACCAAGGCTTGACCAGGGGCGCAGGCTCTGACGGGCTGGTCAAACACTACGTGAAGCAGGCCGTCGTCATCACAGAACGCCACCCCGGGAGCAGGGGTCTGGCGATAGTTGAGCTTCGCTTCCACACGAATGGCCTGGTCACGCCCTGGAAACCTAGACCCGGAGATGGTGGAGACCTGATTAGCGGTCACTTCGCCAATCTCTAGAGCCTCAAGGGGACCCATGACCAGCTGGTTGGTATCTGCTCGCTTCTCCACCACAAAGATGGGATGACCTGCGGCAACGCCTACGCCCTTTCGCTGGCCGATGGTGTAGCACGCCAGTCCCTGATGGGTTCCGAGTTTGTCGCCCGCAAGGTCCACGATCTCACCTGGCTCAAAGTCCCGGCCAGTGTGCCTGCGGATGAAACCGGTGTGGTCGCCGTCGGGGATAAAGCAGATGTCCTGGCTCTCGCCCTTGCGGGCAACGGGGAGATGAGCTTCGTCGGCAATGGCTCTGACCTGGGGCTTTGTGAAATCGCCCAAGGGGAAGAGCATGTGGGCCAGGGTGTCTTGGCTCAGATGGTAGAGCACGTAGCTCTGGTCTTTGGATGGGTCGGCGGCGCGGTGCAGCTCAAAGAGGCCCGTCGAGGGGTTGAAAACGCGGCGCACGTAGTGCCCAGTGGCCACGTAATCAAGGCCCTGTTCCTGGCGGACCTGCTGCAGGGCGGCCATTTTGAAGTGGCGGTTGCAGTCCACGCAAGGGTTGGGGGTGCGGCCGGCCAGGTACTCGGCGCAGAAGTAGTCCTGGACCTTGGACTTGAACCCATCAACATAATCCAAGGTCAGATGGGGAATGCCCAGTTTGGATGCCAGGGCGCGGGCGTCATCTAGGTCTCGGTTTTCGGGTCTGTCGAAGAGAACCATGGTGGCGCCTACCACCCGGTAGCCAGCGTTTTTCAGCAGCAAGGCCGAAGTGCCCGAGTCCACGCCTCCGGACATGGCCATGAGGACGCCTGCGCATGTATCGGTATCAAATTCCGCCATATTACTCGGCGAACATGGGACTAGACAGGTAACGCTCGCCGGTGTCGGGGAGCAGCACCACGATGGTCTTTCCTGCGTTCTCAGGACGCTTCGCCAGCTGAATAGCCGCCCAGGCTGCGGCGCCGGAGGAGATACCCACCAGCAGGCCTTCGCTGCGGCCGATGAGCCTGCCTGTGGCCATGGCGTCCTCGTTTTCCACGGGGATTATCTCGTCGTAGATGGCTGTGTCTAGCACTTCGGGCACGAATCCCGCGCCGATGCCCTGGATCTTATGGCTGCCGGCCACGCCCTTTGAGAGGACCGGCGAGCCTGCGGGCTCAACGGCTACAATCTTGACCTGGGGGTTCTTGCTCTTGAGGAACTGTCCCACTCCGGTGATGGTGCCGCCGGTGCCCACACCGGCAACGAAGATGTCCACGTTGCCATCGGTGTCTTCCCAGATCTCGGGGCCAGTGGTGGTGCGGTGGATGGCGGGGTTGGCGGGGTTTACAAACTGTCCGGGAATGAAGGAGCCGGGAATCTGCTCGTGCAACTCGTTTGCCTTGGCGATGGCGCCCTTCATGCCGGCCGCGCCGTCGGTGAGCACCAGCTCTGCGCCGTAGGCCTTCATGAGCAGCCTACGCTCCACGGACATGGTCTCCGGCATAGTGATGATCAGGCGATACCCGCGGGCGGCAGCAATGGACGCTAGACCCACGCCGGTGTTGCCAGAGGTGGGTTCAATAATGGTGGCGCCAGGCTTGAGCAGGCCCTTGGCTTCAGCATCGTCAATCATGCTCTTGGCAATGCGGTCCTTGGCGGAACCTGCGGGGTTGAAATACTCTAGTTTGGCCACCACGCGGGCCGCAAGCCCTTCGGATTTCTGAATCCCGGACAGCTCGAGCAGGGGAGTCCTGCCAATAAGCTGGTCGATGGATGTATGCACAGTCATGGCGTCTCCTATGTCGCGATCTAGGCTACAGTCTACAAACCTATTAAACTGGCGGGTTTATAGGGTTAATGCTTGCGGTGCATATTACTCGCCCGCCTAGGCTTGTCAAGCAATTCTCCTGTCGAAGCGTCCTGGGCTGGAAAAAACTCCAAAACCTACTAGTTTTGTGGGTTATGATACAACCACCGTAATTCGGGGTATTATGGCTA
>JAQXQN010000092.1 GCA_029101185.1 Eggerthellales bacterium
GAATCATGCATAGACTCGAGAGGACCAGGGAATCCACCGTGCAGAAAGGCCGCTGCTCGAAGGTCTCGAACTCGGTTTCCAGGTAATCCAGGATGTTTGCCATGATTGCCTCCCTTGTGCGCCGAGGTGTCGCTAGCACGCTGATGGCCAACGCAGCCCGCGCGCACCAACCGACGACGCAGCTCACCCAACTCACTTAACGATTGCCACCATTGTATGGGCTATCGCACAAAATGGATCCCTCGGGGCTGGTTGGTTACCGAACAATGGCCGTATGAACATCCCCCATTCATGACATGATGAACAATGGCCTCCCGGTGCTCATACTGTTGGCAACAGCGGGCAAGGCTGGCAACAGCGGGCACGGCTGGCACCAGCGGGCAAGGCAAAGCTTTAGACTGGCAACGGCAAGCAAGGTTGACCCGTTTTCACTGGCGACGAGGGTCAATGCCCGCACGCTTCGCCCGCCGAAGTGGATAATGTCGGACCTTTTCAATCAGCGAAGTCATTCTAAGGCGCTGAATAAACCACCAGTGAAAGAACCTGACATATATCTGGTTTCTGAACTGGGCTTTCGTAAATGACGAAATGCCCTGCCCCGAAGGGGTGGCCAAAAAGGCCCTCCGCGGTGACGATCTTGGGACCCCGCTGGCCAAAAACCCCTTCGGAAGTGACGGCGGCAGAGGGCGCTTCGCCAAAGACGCGACAAAACCCCAGGTCACTGATATATTATTCTCGGTTGAGGAGATTATTCACCTTGCGATCGTCACCGCCGGGGCCCTTTTTGTCCAGCATTTGGCACCGCTGATGCCCTTTTTGGCCAGCGACCTTCTGGACTCGTCACCGCCGGCGGGTTTTTTGGCCATGCTGGTCATTTTCGCCCCCGGTGGCGACGATTCTAAACAACTCACAGGCACACCCTGGTGTATTGCCCTCAGCTAAAGAAGGCGAGCGGCCAGACAGACAGGCAGACAGTCAGACCCTACAGGGTCGGATGTTCGGGTGCGGCAACACCAAGACTCAGAGCATCGGTGGGACACGCCTTGATACAGGAGGCGCACAGCAAACAGTCGCCGGAGCACACCCGGTTTCTCTCCCCTGCCACGGCATCATCAAGAATTGCGGGGTCCGACAGACACGCCGATTTGCATTTGCCACAATTGATGCACGCATCATGATCAATCTTGACGCTGAGCAGGCCCAACGTGCCAATGACCTGATAGAAACCTCCCAGTGGGCACAGGCTTCGACACCACACCCGATGCGCCCAGAACAGCTCCACAGCTACAATGGCCACCAGGGTTACCACACCCAGAAGGGAACCAAACAGCAAGGCTCTGTTCAGGGCTCCAATGGGACTCACGGCCTCAAATAGCGGGATACTTAGCACAGCTGAGAGCGCCAGAACTCCAAGGGCAACCAGGATCTTCGCCCGTCTAGGCACCGGCAACTCACAGACCTTAATACCCAGTCGAGCACGAAGCCAGTCCACGCCCTCCAACAGAAAGTTCACCGGGCAGACCCATCCACAGAAGGACCGCCCTTTGATCAGGCCATACACCACCAGCACCAGCACCGCGCCAACAAGCCCGCTAATTGCGAGGGTCTTTGCGGCGCAGACCACCTGCAGGGCAGCAAAGGGGTCCATGAGCGTGATCGGACCCACTTGGGAGGCGGAAAAGCTACCCCACAGGAGGCCTTCTGCAGGCGTGGCCATGGGCTCTTCGGGAGAGGGAACCAGGCCCAGTATTGACCAGCCCGCCGCGAACAATGGCATGGCGAAGAGAACGAGGGCGCAAATCTGAACGATTCGGCGCGCAGCAACCAGCCCGGCGCCTTTGCGTCCCCGCGGCTTGGCATTGGAAGAGGTGCGAGGCTCGGCTGGGGTGCGAGGCTCGGCTGGGGTGCGGGGCGCGGCGGGGGTGCAAGATTCTTTACTCATAGGACACCTCCGAGTTGTCTGGCGAAGCGTGCTTTTCCGCAAGTCGCGCAGCGGCCTCGTCCTCAAAGTTGTAATAGACCAGATTCACATTGAGCACACCGGGAATCCCCACAAATTCTGAGGCGATGCTATGGCTTTCCGAGGTGCTATCGGCCTCGATGGTCACCACGATTTTTCCCGCGGTGCCTTCGACGCCGTGGACCTCAACACCATCCATGCCCCGTAGGGCCTCGGCAACGGACTCCACGTCCTTGGGCTTTGCTTCAACAATCAGACTGGAGATAACCATGGCTTCCTCGATCAATCGTGGTCGGTGCATTTGATGTGCGGTATGCGGTGCGCGCACATGCATGGCATGTCGCACTGAGTGCACTACGTGGTGTGCTGGATGTATGACACAGGGAACATAGCCCCCGCGGGCCGGGCAGTACGCCGGCGGCCCGCGGAGTTTTCAGCCTGGGGGCATGCGGAAAACGCCCCAGGTACGCGAGGTTAGTCGTCGTAGAGGTTATCCTGCCCCGACTCCACCTCTGCCGCTTCAAAGATCGCTTCGTCAACGATGTATCCCGTGTCAACAGCGTGGCAGCTGCGGCACTGGTTACGGGCGGGGTCAAGTTCATAGGCGGACGGATCGTTGTTCACGTAGTGGCCGTCAGGCAAGGCCACGGCTGCGGCAACAGTTGGATTGCCCATCTCAGAGGCGCCATGACACCGGTAGCACTTGTACATGGGCCTATCCACGTACCGCTGGTGTTGGGCGGGCATGAGCCTCGGGGTGGTCTCGGTGCCAGCAACGGCATCGGAACCGCCCTGGTCAGAATTGGAGCAGCCCAGCGCCACCAGACCGAAGCAGGCCACACACAGGGCCAGCGCCATAACCGCAAGCTTCGTCTTCATACTCTTCATGCTTCTCTCCTCTCCCCTACGGGGTGGTTGACATGCCGGTTACGCGAAAGCCTTTCGCACGCAGGGCGGGCTTTCGCCCCGACATGCTGGTTAAGCCTTGGCAATACGCACACAGGTCTTCTTGTAGTCCGTCTCCTTGGACAGGGGGCAGTAGTAGTCCTGCACGGCCAGATTGATCAGGGTCTCCTCCGCGAAGAAGGGTGCGAACACCAGGCCACGAGGAGGCTCGGTACGCCCGGACAGGGAGATTTTGATCTCGAAGGTGCCATGAGGGCTGGTGACCCGAGCCATATCGCCGTCGACCAGACCAAGCTCCGCCGCATCCTCGGGATGCATGT
The DNA here is from genome assembly GCA_029101185.1 of Eggerthellales bacterium. GTDB lineage: Bacteria > Actinomycetota > Coriobacteriia > Coriobacteriales > Eggerthellaceae > Slackia. The sequence goes on from JAQXQN010000092.1 coordinate 3,187, forward strand.
TCAACAGAGCTTCGGGTAGGGCACGGTTGAGCTCGGCCACGTTGCGGGTCATAGTGCCGGTGTGCCAGTGCTCAAGCAAACGTCCGGTGCAGAACCAGAAGGGGAACTCCGCGTCGGGCTCTTGCGCGGGGGGCTCGTAGGGCCTAAACACCACCGAGGGACGTCCGCCAGCAGTCTTGTACCAGCTCATATCGTTGGCCAGACCCGCAGTGCCGTACTGAGCGATGCCCACCTCGTCGTAGCCGTCCTCCTGTTTGCCGTTGACAAAACGCCACTTGGTGGACATCCACTGGCCGTCCTTCTCCCTGACGGGCCAGGTCATGCCGTGATGGGTCAGGTATTCGTCGTAGGGCGCCAGCTGCTTGGCCTCCATATGCATGTTGTTGTCGGTGTTGATCTTGGCGGCGGCGGGCTTCATCTCCGGATTGGAGAAGATGCGATACTCCTCCCAGATTGCCCGGTTGACCTCGCGGTCGTTGCCGATAAAGTCATCGGCCTGCTTGTCGTAGACAAACCCGAACAGGTGGTCGAAAGCGTCCTTGCCGTCAATGGTCTCGCCCTCCAGAACACGCTTGGCAATCTGGAGCAGGATCCATACGTCCCACTTGGCCTCACCGGGAGGGTTCAAGGCCTTCTCAAACACAGAGGTGCGGCGTTCGGCGTTGCCAAACTGGCCCTCGCGCTCCACCCACATGGCTGCGGGGAAGACCACGTCCGCGTACTTGGTGGTTTTGGTGGGATAGACCTCGTTGACGGCAATAAAGGTATCGAAGATGCCCAGGTGCTCGCCGTCCTCGCCCAGGAAGCGGGTGAGGTTGGGTAGAGATTGTGCCCAGTTATTATGGGCGGACCAGAGGAAATCAATGTTGCCCTTGGACATTTCGCGGAACAGCTTAATGGTGTGGAAGCCCGGAGCGGAAATGGGATCCAGGTAGCCTTCCGGCAGATCCCAGATGGCCTCGGTGTAGCGGCGGTGAACGTCGTTGTTGACCACCAGGTCAGCGGGGAGGCGATGGCAGAACGTACCCACCTCGCGGGCGGTGCCGCAGGCGGAGGGCTGCCCGGTCAGAGAGAAAGCGGTAGACCCGGGCTTGCCGTACTTGCCGGAGATCAGGTGCAGGTTGTGGATGCAGTGATTCATCCAGGTGCCGCGGTTGTGCTGGTTGACGCCCATGGTCCACAGGGACATGACCCGCAGATTGGGGTCGGCAAAGACCTGAGCAAGCTCCTGCAGGTCCTCAACAGACACACCCGAAAGCTCAGAGGCGTACTCAAAGGTGTATTCACTCAGACGGGCAGCGTAGTCCTCAAAGGTGCAAGGCTCCACATTGCCTGAGGCCTGGCCCTGCTCGGACTTGTCGTAGGTGTCCTCATAGGCGTTGCCGATGTTTTCCGCACCCATCTTGAACTGCAGGTGATCCTCAACAAACTGATGGTCATACAGATCATTGGAGACCAGGTAGTTGGCAATGGCGTTGGCAATGGCCAGGTCAGAGCCGGGACGGAACACCAGCACCTTATCCGCGGAAGCGGAGGTCCGAGTCTTAAGGGTGGTCAGGTCATAGTGACGCACGTTTTCGTCGGTGAGCTTGTGGGCGGTCAGACGAGAGTAGAGCATAGGATGGGCCTCTGCCATATTGGCGCCCCAGGTGATGAACACGTCGGCGTTGTCAAGATCCTCGTAGCAGCCAGCGGGCTCGTCAGTCTGGAACACGTTCATAAAGCCCACCACCGCAGATGCCATGCACATACGGGCGTTGGGATCGATGTTGTTGGAAAGCAGACCGGCCTTCCAGAACTTGGCAGTCAGATAGCCCTCGGTGATAGGCTGCTGGCCGGAACCCCAAAACGCCAGACGGGACTTATCCGCCTTCCAAGTCTCACGCAGCTTGGAGGCAACCAGGTCAAGAGCCTCCTCCCACTCGGCCTCACGCAAGCCGGTGTCGGTGCCCTTGGTACCCTTGTCGTCGCGAATCAGCGGCTTGGTCAGACGCTTCTCGCCGGTGAGGGCGTTGGCCAGGTAGTAGCCCTTCACGCAGTTCAGACCCCGGTTGGATTCGTTATCCGGGTCTCCCACCACGCTGATGAGCTGGCCGTCCTTGACGGTAACCAGCACACCGCACCCGCAGCCGCAATACCGGCAGACGGAGGTATAGGTGACCGCACCCTCAAGATCAGCGGAATCCCCGCCGCCCCCTGTGGTGCATCCGGCCATGGCGGCAAGGGATCCGCCGGCGGCAGCCATTGCGGCGCTTACTGCGGTTGCCTTTACGAAATCACGCCTCGAGAGTTCCATAGTTCCTCCCTTTCTTCCTCTCTATCCTTCGCTGACGGCCATTGCCGCAGCTGAAGTGCATGGTTATCAGCACGGACGCCAGTCGGCCGTGCGCCGGCGGGTGCCGCAATGTGCGGACGACTGGGCGCCGGCAGGTGCCAAGCAGGACGCTTCGCCACCTAGAAGGGTGACGACGAGACCATCTTGGCCTGTTCCTCTTCGATCATGGCCAGGGCCTTTTCCCTATCCCGCACGATCTCCACGGCCACCTCCGGGGTGGAGATCACGCATCGCTGCACGCACAGGCCGCAGCCAGTGCACACCTCTGGGTCTACGATGGGTTCGAAGACAGAATGGATAGCGTCGTTTTCACGCATGTGGAAATCGATGGTGATTGCCCGGTCTATCAGGGGACATGCCCGGTAGCACACCTCACAGCGCATGCCAGTGACCGCGATACACAGTTCCCGCTTGATCACGGCGGTACCCATGCGAATATCCTCGCGAGAGTCAAGGGGATGCAGCGCCTCGGTGGGGCACGCGGGGATGCAGGGCATGTCCTGGCACATGCGGCAGGCCTGGTCGCGAAGGGACAGGGTGGGAGCGCCGGTTCCAGGGCCAGTTGGCGAAGAGTCCGCGATCAACGCACCATAGGGGCACGCCTCAATGCAGCGTCCGCACTTGATGCATCGAGAGAGAAAATCTGCCTCGTCAAGAGCGCCGGGGGGACGCAGGATATCGGAAGTGTCCACCAGGGCAACCGAGGCAGCCTGGGCTGCAACCGCAGCTCCAGCGACGCCCGCCACAACCTTTCCAAACACGGAAGCCGACATGCCAACCCCTCTCAACAGTGCTGACGCTTTTGGCTGACCTTGGATAAAATCCCAGGTCTACAGTTGTGCATCATACCGACATCCCAAAAAACAAATGGGGACGCATGACCCCATATCAATGGGGACGCTTTCAGTTTTAGGGACGATTTCCACCCGATTTATAGGGACAATGCGTCTGAAAATGAAAAAGCGTACAATGGGGATGCGTGATTACCCTGTACACAATGGGGACGCTTTCGCAGGCCACATGCAACCATTGTCTGTATGCAACGAATGACCCATGCCCACACAAGGAAGGCAAGGAAACGTCATGCCCGGCAAGAAAAATCCCGCATACCGCCAGCTGGCCGAAGAAATCAAGGCTAACATCATCCGAGGGTCCCTTAAGCCGGGAGACAGGCTCGAGCCCATCCGGAAGATGGCCCAGGAGCGAGGCATCGCCCGCAACACGGTAGAGGCCGCCTACGGAATCCTGGCGGCAGAGGGATTTGTCACCCCCAAGTCAGGAAGCGGACACGTGGTTCAGGACCTGGAACTTCTGCTCCAACAGACGCGCAGCTCCTACGACCGAGGCACTCCCATTGAGTTCACCCATATGGCCGGCCAGAGTGATAACGGAAAAGGACCCTTCGACAGCCAGGAAGAATCCAGCTTTAAGGCAGAGCCCTACGGCAGTCGTGCGGAAGTGCCCTACGACTTCACCTACGGAGACCGGGGGGATCGGACCTTTCCCGTGCGGCTATGGGCCAAAATCACCGAAGAGGTGCTCTACCGCAAGGCAGGAGCGAGCCGCTATGGAAACGGCCTTGGCGAGCCTCAGCTGCGGCTGGCCATCATGCGGGACCTGAACCTGACTCGAGGGCTGCCCTGCAAGGCGGAGAACCTGGTGATCCAGGCGGGCACCCAAGCATCCCTCAACAGCATTTTGAACCTCTTTGACCCGCGCACGGACCGAGTGGCCATAGAGGACCCGGGGTACACCGGTGCGCTGGACGTGTTCGTTAACAGGCATTTTGAGGTGGTGCGGATGCCTGTTTCCAATCCTGAGGACCCCGCTGGAGAAAACCAGGGCTTTTGGGACGCCCTCAATGCGCAGCCACCAAAACTGATTTTCGTGACGCCTTCCAACCAGTTTCCCCTTGGCTACGTGATGCCCTTGGAGTTTCGCAGGAAGCTACTGGCGTGGGCGCGGGAGCATGACGCCTACATTATTGAGGACGACTACTGCCGCGAGTTCAGGCACAAGACCCGAGCCCTGCCTGCGTTGCGGTCCCTGGATGACTCAGGACGCGTCATCTACCTGGGAACATTCTCCAAGGCGCTGTCCCCTGCCCTGCGCATTTCCTACATCGTGCTACCTGACGGTTTGGTGGAGCCGTGGCGGAGGGCCTATCTGAACCATTATTGCGCCGTACCCTGGATCACCCAGATGACCCTGGCCCAGTTCATGGACGAAGGACACTGGGCGCGACACCGCAGCAAGACCATCACCGCCTGCAGGCAATGCCGAGACACTCTGATTGACGCTCTGGAATCCGAAATGGGCGACCGCATTGAAATTGTAGGAGGAGAAACCGGGCTGCACATCCTGGTGCGGACCAGGGATTCCCGCAAGCCGGCGGAGCTGATTGCCAGCGCCCTGAAGCGGGGGGTGCGGGTCTACGACGCCAGCGGATACTGGTCCGACCCCGCCCATCAGCGCTCCGATTACGTGCTGGTAGGGTTTTCTGCTATCGAGCTGGAGAAGATCCGGCCTGGAGTGTCTCTGCTACGCAGTGCCTGGTTCCCGGATTTGTAGACGGACGCCTGTCGCGATTGGCGCGCCTGGCGCAATGCGCGAGTGCCGCGGCCGGCGCGGGGCGGCGCGGGACAAAAGCCGCCATGCGGGCAGGACGCTTCGCCCCCCAATGGCCATCCACAAAAATGCGACCCACCGAAATTCCATACCCCGAGACGGCATGGGCGAGTACACTCTTCTTGTAATGAACCGCGGATGCATTTCGCGTTCCCGACACGAAGGAGGACACCATGGGAAGACTTCAAGATAAGGTCGCAATCATTACCGGCTCCACCTCCGGCATTGGCGTGGGCATCGCTAAGCTCTACGCCGCCGAAGGCGCAAAGGTGGTTATCTGCGGACGCCGCGCCGAAAAGGGCCAGGGCATTGTGGACGAGATTGTCGCCGCAGGTGGCGAAGGGTCCTTCCACGCTATGGACATCACTGACACCGCCTCTATCGAAGCCCTGATTGCCGACACCTACGAGAAGTACGGCCGCATTGATGTGCTGGTCAACAACGCCGCCAACGTTGCCCTCAAGGACGGCCGCGTTGACGAACTGACCGTGGACATGTGGGACGCCATTTTCAACTCCGACCTGCGCGGAACTTTCTGGGCCACCAAGACCGTCCTGCCCTACCTGGCCAAGAACGAGAAGGGCGGCTCCATTGTCAACATCGGCTCCATGGCCTCCTGCGGCGGCGACCTGGGCTCTACCGCCTACGCCTGCGCCAAGGCCGGCGTTGACATGCTGACCAAGTACACCGCCCAGCAGTACGGCAAGCAGAACATCCGCGTCAACTGCATTCGTCCCGGCCTGATTGTTACCCCTGATAACGAGGCCAAGGTACCTCAGGCGCTCAAGGATATCTTCCTGGGCTCCATCATGGTGAACCGCTGGGGCTGCCCCAACGACATTGGACACCTGGCAGTGTACTTTGGCTCCGACGAGTCTGAGTACGTCACCGGGCAAATCATCAACGTGGACGGCGGTATGAACTCTCACGCCCCCACCGTTGCCCAGTTCCGCGCCATGGGGTCTCGCACCTGGTAGCGGCTGTGCAGTTGCTGCGTGGTTTCTAGCACAGTAGCGCACCGCATGACGGCACGAGGCTTACACCTCTCGTCAAACGCACAAACAGCCGAAGCAATGCAATGCGGCGGGCAAAACGCCCGCCGCATTGCATAAGTCTATTCCTTTTTACCCTTGGCCTTTTACCCTTGCCCTGAGCTGTCAGCCCTCAGGCGCACACCGATGGCCCAAGCCCTCTAGTGCCTGAAGTGGCGATACCCAGTAAAGACCATAGCGATGCCGTGCTCGTTACAGGCCTGGATGCTTTCCTC
>JAQXQN010000093.1 GCA_029101185.1 Eggerthellales bacterium
GGGCAGCTGACCCAGCCGCGTTCGGAGCACGGCCGGGTCGCTGCGCTCTCTATGCCTTGACTATTTCTGCCGCTTCTTGAGCATGCGCTCGCGCATCGGGATCGTGCCCTCGATCTTCACCATGTGGGCGCCGGGCGCCAGGCGCGAGTAGATGCTGTTCGCCTGGATCTTCTCGCCAATGCGCTGCTGCCACTCGGAGGGGTGGAGCAGGGTGCACACGATGGTCGAGCCGCTGTGCTCGCGGTACTCGACCAGCTCCAGGAGCTGCTGCACCTGCTTGATGGTCGGGATCGCGACGAGGAAGTCGTCCAGGACCAGCAGGGGGACCTTCGCTATGTCGTTGAAGAGCTTCGTGTAGCCTCCCTGCTTCTCCGCCTCGTCCAGCTTCTTGAACATCGTGCTCAGGCGCTCGTAGCGCGTCTTGATGAGATGACGGCACGCCGAGTTGCCCAGCGCGCAACCCATGTAGGTCTTGCCGCAGTCCGACGCCCCCATCACGATCACGTTCTCCTTGTTCGCCACGAACGAGCACGAGGCCAGGGTGCCGAGGTAGCCGGGGTCGAGCTCGCGGTCGGGAGAGTAGTCGATGTCCTCCATGCACGCCTCGGGCAGGGCGAACTTGGCCTGGGCGTGGAGGTTCTTGATCTTGTTCGACCGCTTGAGGTCGTACTGGGCCTGCAGCAGCGTGCTGAGGCGCTCGTTGAACGACAGCGAGTCCGCGTAGCCGCCCTCGACCTGGGCCTCGTACTCGGCCTTCATCCCCTTGTAGCCGAGCTCTGCCATGAGGTTCTTCACCGCGATCTCGTTCATTACCCGACCTCCCCGTCTTCGCTGCGGTTGCCGTCGGCGGGCGGGAAGCCGGTGTAGTCGCCCGGGTCGCGCAGGAAGCCCAGCGAGCCCACGGCCCCGTCGACGAGCCGGTCGGTGTCGGCCTCGGCGAGCGGGGCGGCCTCGGCGCGCGCCAGCAGGTTCTTGACCTGGGTGTAGCTGGGCTGGCTTGTGACCGCCAGGGCCTCCGCGCAGGCGGCCTCGAGAGTCGGGTAGCCCTTCTTGTCGGCGAGGGACTTCAGGCCGCGGCAGGCGCGGTAGCCCTGCTCGACGACCCTCTTCGAGCCCAGGATCGCCCTCACGCAGGCCTCGGTGGACGGTCCCACCTTGGCGGCCCACTCGGTGAAGCCGCGCTCGGACCACAGCTTGTCGGGGGATGTGCGCAGGTGGTCGGGCATGTGTTCCTCAACGGTCGAGTACTGGCCGATGCGGCCGCGCAGGCGGCGGTGCATGCAGACCAGCTGGCCTGCGGAGTACACCGCGACGGTGGAGTAGGTGGCGCGGACGTCGACGTCGCAGCCGATGTAGGCGCACGGCACCGAGTAGCGCATGCGGTCGAACTGGATGTGGCAGTCTCGCTGGACCCTGGCCTTGCGCCATTCGGCCAGCTCGAAGTCGTCGGAGGGCAGGTCGGACAGGTGCTCGGCCTCCTCGTCCTTGAAGATGTCCAGGCGGCAGGCGTCGCGGTCGCGCGCGGTCTGCTCATTGAGCCATGCGACGCGCTCGCGCACAGCGCGGTTGAGCTCGTCGAACGTGTGGAAGCGCTCGTTGCGCAGCGCCGCGACGACCCATGTCTCCACGATCTTCACGGTGCGCTCGACCTGTGCCTTGCCCTTGGGGCAGTAGACCTTGGCCGGCACGACGGCGGTGCCGAAGTGGTCGGCGAGCTGGCTGTAGGTCTCGTTCAGCAGCGGCTCGTAGGGGTCGGGAGCCGCAACGCCGCATTTGAGGTTGTCGGGGACGGTGATCGCGGGCGCGCCGCCGAAGAAGCGGTAGGCGTGGTTGTGCCCGGCGATCCAGGACGGCATCTTCATGTCGGGGAAGGCCTCCACGTACATGCAGCCCGAGTAGGGCATGGTCATGACGAAGTAGTAGGCGCGCGACACCTCGCCGGTGACGCGGTCGAAGACGACCTCGCTGGTGTCGCCGACCCAGTCGACCTGGCAGGCGTAGCCGGGCTTGTGGACTATGCGCACGGTGACGTCGAGCTTCTTGGCCCACTCCTTGAACAGCTCGCAGAAGCGGCTGTACTGGTATGGCGTCGCGCCCTTGGCGGCGCACTCCTGCGAGTACTCGTGCCACAGCAGCTTGCGGTTGACGCCGGGGCGCCCCAGCTCCTTGACCATGTACTCGAAGTCCGGCTCCTCGTAGACCGCCTCGGCCTGCTCCCTCTTGGCCTCGGCGTACATCGCCTCGATGCCGGCCGGGGTCTCGGCCGCGAGGACCTCCCGGGTGATGCCGAGCTCCTCGGCCCCTCGGACCACGCTGCGCACGGTGTTGCGCGAGTTGCCCGTGGCCTCGCTCACCTGCCGTATGCTCAGCCCGTCGCCGAAGTCATGCAGTTCCAGGATCTTCTTCCTGTTGACAGCCATGATGCTGCCTCCTTCCGGTCGCGCGACCGCCCGTTGCGGCCGCCTCGCCGTAAGTGAGGCAGGATCAGAGGGGTGGGTCAATTCAATCGGATAGGTGGGTCACCCACGCTGGATAAGGGGGTCAGAATCAGCGTGCTCTACACCGAGACGTGCATTTTGGTCGGCATCGACACCGGTGCGACCGACTGGGACATCGACGCCTCGCTCGACGAGCTCTCGCGTCTCGCCCAGACTGCCGGGGCGCGGCCAGTCGCCCGCCTTACCCAGCGTCTCGATCACCCGGTCCCCAAAACCTTTCTTGGATCGGGCAAGGTCGCCGAGCTTCGCGAGCTTGCCGAATCGCTGAATGCCGACGTCGTCGTTTTTGACAACGAGCTCTCACCCTCGCAACAGGCGAACCTCGAGCGTCTGTTGGGTATGAAATATAAGATTATCGACAGGACGGCCCTGATCCTTGACATCTTTGGCCTGCATGCAAAGACCCACGAAGGCAAGCTCCAGGTCCAGATGGCACAGCTGCAATATCTGTACCCGCGCCTGCGGGGCATGTGGGCCCACCTTGCAAAAGACCGCACGCGCGGCGGAATCGGTTCGCGCTTCGGTCAGGGTGAGAGCCAGCTCGAGGTCGACAGGCGTCTCATCCGAAACCGCATGGCAACGCTGCGTCAAGAGCTCAGGCATATCAGCGAGTCTCGTGAGGTGCAGCGAAAAGACCGTTATGAGTCCAACCTCTTCAGAATTTCCCTAGCGGGCTATACCAACGCGGGAAAATCCACGCTGCTC
>JAQXQN010000094.1 GCA_029101185.1 Eggerthellales bacterium
GTGAGCTGCAAGGCCTCGGCGTCTGAGATTGAGGACGCTTCGTTATGGGTGTAGAGCCTGATCACATGCGCCATCAACCAGGAAAAACCCTGTTGAGCGGCTTGTTGGGAACTGACGGAAGCGCTTGTGGCGACATCGGTCAGCTGGCCGCCAACTGGCGCGATCGACCGGGGGTTACTCATTCCAATCCTCCCATTCGTCCCATCTCTCTCCATACCAACCATCTGCGGTAAGGCTCTCCGACCAGGGGTCGTTATTGGAATCTTGGCCAGCATCGAGGGAATCCGACCTTGTGGTGGCATACGGGTCCTTCTGCAACACCAATCCGATACGCCATGCGCGGCCCTGGTCATCCACGATTTCGTAAGAATCCAGCACTGAATCCATGTCTTGCGGGCTGCATGCTTGAGCCGCAAGACCGGCCGATTGCTCCGCAGGCTGGACATGCGACCAGGCCACAGGTTGGACGTGCGACCAGACCGCGGGCTGGACGTGCGACCAGGCCGAATCCTTTAGTTCCTCCTGAGCCACGTACAAAGCCAAGGATGCGTCCCCGGACGCTTCGCCATCAAAGGCGTGGCGCAACTCATCGAGTATCTCCTGGTCAGGCACGTGCACCGGCAACTCCGACCGCAACTGGCAAAAGGCCTCCAGTAAATCGGCCAGCGTTTGGGCCGCGTCCGTCTGATTAAGGTGGGGCGACGCGGCGAACTCGCTCACCAACTGGGGCACCGCGGATGGCCCCACCGCCAGCCGCCCCGCGTCGAGCAGCGCTTCGTCCTCCGTCTTGACCAGGGACGCGAGGGTTTCGGGGGCGATACTCAAGCCGGATTGGGCCAGGGCCTGGATAGTGGGCTGGTCAAGAAAGGCGTCTGGCGCGGGACAAAGCGCGGACAGCCATGATTGAGGTTGCGGGGGCATTGGGTCGTGCGGCGCAGGCTGTTGTTGCGGCGCGGGCTGTTGTTGCGCCGCGGGCTGCTGTTGCGGCGCGGGCTGTTGTTGCGCCGCGGGCTTCTGTTGCGGCGCGGGCTGTTGTTGCGCCGCGGGCTGCTGTTGCGGCGCGGGCTGCTGTTGCGGCGCGGGTTCAAAGAGCGTCATTTTGCACCTCCTGATTTAGGGATAAGGCTAAATACCCCAAATCAGACGCAAGAACCAGTCTGAAAATGAGCGGGAAAATGTGATATGGTGGAACGCGTAAAGTCGCAGATGGCGGCTATTTTTTTCTTGGCAGTTATTTTCTTGAAGTTGGATGAGTCATGAGGATCCCTCCGACTTGAGCGGGTGTTTCTGCTGAAGCTGCCAAAGCTAAGCAACAGGGCGTTTCTCGACCGGCGGCAATTGTGGCTTTACCATCTGCCTTGCACAACGCCCAATGCTACCTGGAGGTACCTCATGCCCCTACCCGAAACCCTGACTCGGATTCGCAAGCGCCGCGGTCTCACCCAGGCGGAACTGGCTCAGAAGCTCTACGTAACCCGCCAGGCCGTAAGCCGCTGGGAGACTGGCGAGACCACCCCTGGTATCGACATGGTGAAGCTTATGGCTGTGGTTCTTGACGTGCCCATCGCCGAACTGCTGGACATGGCAGCGGGTGAGGCTGGGATCCGAGAGGGACAAGCGGGTGAGGCCAGGGGCCGAGAGAGGCAGGCGGCCCGGGACGCTTCGACAGCCAAAGAAACCGCCTCTGACCTGGACGATGTCATCGAGGCCTGCGCCCCAATCCTGGCCCGCAACCAGCAGATGAGCCTTGATGAGGCCGTCAGTTTCCTTGGTGCCGTGCTCCCCAGCATCAGCAGATGGCGCAGCATCCAGGAAAATGAGCGTATGTACGGCGCGCAGGCTCGGTCGCGCTACGGCGATCAGGCGGTCGACGCGTCCAACGCGCGGATTCTAGCCATGTCAGAACAACAATGGAACGACGCAAAGGAGCTTGGGATGGCCATCATCGAGGCACTGAGGATCGCCATGGAAACCGGCCGGCCGGACAGTCCTGAGGCGCGGGCCCTGTGCGCCATGCACGCCCAGTGGCTCCAGATGCATTGGGGCGAGGGCATGTACAGCCCGGACGCGCATCTTTCGCTGGCGGAGGGGTATCTGCTGGATCCTCGGTTCGTGGAGAGCTACGACTCCCAGGCTGGCGAAGGCGCCACTCAATTCTTGGTGGACGCCCTGACTTACTACTTCCTGAATGATTAGGCCGCGGGGTTGATTGACGCTTCTAGGCCGGATGGGCGGCCGTGGCACTGGATGGGCGGCCTTGGGGGTTTTATTTGTAACTCCCGAGCCCAGGTGTGCACCCTCCTGAGTAAGCGTGCCCCTTGAAGGCTAGAAGCGCAGTCTTGGATAAGGGTGAATAATCCTCCAGTGAAAGAACCAGACATATGACTGGTTTCTGAACTGGGGTTTTGTAAATGTCGGAATATGCTGGTCTGCGGGGTGGTCAAAAATGCCGCATCTGGCGACAGATTCCCGAGGCTCGTGGTCAAAAAACCGACTTTGGTGACGGCGGCAAAGGACGCTTCGTCAGGAACGAAGCAAAACCCCAGGTCACGGCGAGTATTATTCTCAGATGAGGAGATTATTCAGTCCAAGAACGTCACCAAAGTACCTTTATTTGCCACACTTGGTCACCAAAGTCTCGTTTTTGACCATCGTACTCCCCAATTTGGTACCAAAGTCGCTTATTTGACCACCCCTGGCCAAAAGAGGCCAATCTGGCGACAATCAGAAAAGTGTCTGACTCAAACTGGATACAACCTGTGGTCAAAAAAGTCGATCATGTGGCTGGCTAGGACCCTCCCGCCAACCACGCAATCGCACTTTTTGACCACTAGGAGCGCATTCCATTCCTACAGGCAGCACCTGCCCACCTCTCAAGAGCGCAAACCTGCCTCGCAGGAAACAACCCCGCACATATGCACATTCTGTGCCCCCAAGTAAGCGTTTTTGTGCAGAAAACCGTTATCCAACTGACATATTCCCTGTTCAGCGATAGCATGCTGAATTCCGTTTCTCATTTTCCAGAACCGAACTGAGCATTCTAGCCGCCTGAAAGGAACAGCTGCGACCCATGACTCGCAACAAAATCAAACCGATGCTCTTCAGCATCATCAAGCACACCAGCCCAGAAGATCTCAAGAAGCAGCTACCTAAAGACATCA
>JAQXQN010000095.1 GCA_029101185.1 Eggerthellales bacterium
GGTGATCATGGGTTGCCTCCTTATGGGTTGGTTGTATTCTCTACCAGCCGAGCACCCGGTAATAGTGCTCAAGCACCTGGGCCATGGCATCGTCTCCGCAGGTCAGGACCTTGAGCCAATGGTCGGGATGGTCCTGGTACACCCGCTCTAAGGCGGCCACGATAAAGTCCGTGTACAGATTCACCTTGGCCACGCCGCTTTTCGCGCAGCGGGAGAGGTTCTCATCCCCGGTGCCGGATCCGCCGTGCAGCACCAGAGGCACGGCCAGGGCGGCGTTAAGCTCCTCAAGCCGCTGGAAGTTGATGTGGGGTGTGCCCTTGTACTTGCCGTGGGCGGTTCCCACCGCAACTGCTAGCATGTCCACGCCGGTTGCTGAAACCAGGGCCTGTGCCGGCTCAACCTCGGTGTAAACCTGGGCGGATACGCCATGGGGGCCGTCGGTGTCCGAGGATCCCACGTGCCCGATTTCCGCCTCAACCGTGGCGCCTAGGGCGTGAGCCATCTGGCATACCTCTTTGGTCAGGGCGATGTTATCCTCAAGGCTCTGGGCGGACGCGTCCATCATGACGGAGGTAAAACCGCACTTCAGGGCCGTTTCGATCACATCCATATGGACGCCGTGATCAAGATGAAGCGCCACGGGAACGCTGGCCCGCTGCGCGTAGAACTTGCCCATGAGGGCCGCTTCCTCCACGCTCATGTGGTCCATGTGGACCTCGGCGAAGCTGAGGATGATGGGCGCGTTGAGCTGCTCGGCCACCCGGGTAAAGGCCCGGACGGAGTTCGAATCCACGAAATCGGGGGAGGGGATTGCTTTGCCGTGGGCGTAGGCCTCGGCGAGCATGTCCTTGCAAGATACCAACATGGGCGGCTCCTATCGGATTGCAGTGGACGAATCGTGCGCTGTCGAAGCGTGCAGCCCGGCCGTGTCGTGGTTGTCGCGCCGCGCGGGGTGCCGCGCATGCCGCGCAAACCGCATGGCTGAAGCGTGCGGAGTTCGAAGCGTACGTGAATCCTACAGGGGCAATTGTATAACCAAAACCCCGGGGGTGAACCCTCGGGGTCTTCCAAGTTGGGCTGTTGCCTATTTTGTTATGTGGGTTTTGGTGTCGGTCTGTTCCTGCTCAAGCAGAGACTTGGCGTAGGCGATGGCATCGTCAATGTTGGGGCGGAAGTTCGCTTCGCCAACCAAATCCACGAACCCGGCCCGACGCATGGTGCGCATGGGCTGCTCGTTGGCGTGGGAAAAGATGAGTTTTACGCCGTTTCGGTTGCAGTAATCATAGAGGTTCTCTAGGGCGTTCATGCCCGAGGAGTCCAGCGAGGGCACGCCGCGCATGCGAATAATCAGGTATTTTGTGAAGGATTTGACCGAAATGTCCGTGATGCGGTCGGTCATGCCGAAGAACATGGGACCGTTGATTTCATAGACGCGTACGCTCTTGGGCAGCTCCCGCAGGTGGGTGACCTCGGAGTCCTGGTCGCAGTAATAGACCCAGCCTTTAACCTCGGTTTCTTCGCTGACCATTTTCATGAACAGCACCACGGTGATGAGCATTCCAACAGCAATGGCTGTGACCAGGTCAAAGACCACGGTGAGCCCGCATGTAAGGAGGAGTACGGCCACAGCACCCTTCGACGCGGTGGTACACAGATGGGCGAAGTTGCGCCAGCCGGACATGTTGTATGCCACCTGCAGAAGGATTGCGGCGATGGTGGGCATGGGAATCAGGGCAGCGTAGGGCATGAGGAACACCATGATCACGGCAAGGACCAGGGCGTGGACCATGCCGGCAACAGGGGTACGGCCGCCGCTTTTGATATTGGCGGCGGTGCGGGCGATGGCGCCGGTGGCGGGGATACCCCCGAAGCAGACGGAGCCAATGTTACCCACGCCCTGAGCCACTAGCTCCATGTTGCAGCGGTGGTGGGAGCTGATCATGGAGTCGGCCACCACGCAGGAGAGGAGGGATTCGATGGCGGCAAGGATGGCGATAGTGATGCCGTTGGCGAGCTCGTCTCTGAACAGGTCGAGGCTGAGCTGGGGGACGTGGAGGGTGGGAAGGCCCGAGTTGATGATATAGAGGTCTCCAATGGTGTTTACGTCCATGTTGAACAGGCCCACCATGGCGGCACCGGCAACAACGGCCACCAGAGAGCTGGGGATTTTGTCGTTGACCTTGGGCCACAGAAGGAGAATCGCAAGACAGATGGCGCCAACCAGCAGGGCCTGCCAGTTAAAGGTGCCAATGTTCTCGGCGATGGCCTGCAGTTTTTGGGCGGTGTCTACGGTGGGGGTGCCTTCGGGGAACGTGAGGCCCAGGAGGTCTTTGACCTGGCCAATCACAATGGTGATGGCGATGCCCGCAGTGAAACCCGTGGTGACGGTGTAGGGGACAAAGCGGATGATGGTGCCCAGTTTGAGCAGTCCCATAAGTATGAGCAGGACACCAGCGATCATGGTTGCGGCGAAGAGTCCATCTAGGCCGTCGGTGGCAACGATGCCCGCTACGATGGTGGCAAAGGCGGCGGTGGGTCCGGAGATTTGCACACGGCTGCCGCCAAGGAATGAGATGATGAAGCCAGCCACGATCGCGGTGTATAAGCCCATTTCAGGGCCTACGCCGGAAGCAATGGCCAGGGCGATGGAAAGGGGGAGGGCCACGATTGCAACAATCACGCCAGAGATGATGTCTTTAGGTAGCTGCTTCTTGAGATCTTCTGGGCTGGTGTGCTTGATGATGCTGAAGAGCATCGGTTTGATTTTGTTGCGAGTCATGGGTCGCAGCTGTTCCTTTCAGGCGGCTAGAATGCTCAGTTCGGTTCTGG
>JAQXQN010000096.1 GCA_029101185.1 Eggerthellales bacterium
ACCTGGTCACCAAGGCAGGCACCGTCTCCGCGCTGCTGCTTCTGGCCGCAGCCTTCGTCTTCAGCTACCTGATGCATGCCATGCTTGCCGAAATGTGCATCGGTGCAGGCCCTGGGGTGCAGATGGTGGGCATGTTCCGCAAGCACCTCATCAGGGGACGCTTCGAGAAACCCATCATCATCTGCATGTTTGTCCTGGTCACCCTGGTGCTGGTCTTCAACCTGGCAGCATACGTGGCCGGCGGCGCCGAGATACTGGAAAGCTTCGGAGTGCCCGCTCTTGCCGCCAAGATCATCTTTTACGCGGTGGCCGCAGGCGTGGTGTTCTTCGGGCTGAAGGTCCTAGGCGTGTCCGAGGCCGTGGCGGTGGACGGAATCATCGCCATTGTGGCGGTGCTCGCCATCGCCTCCCTGTTCCACCTGGACAGTAGCGTGCTTTATCCGAGCCAGGGCGCCATGGGAATCCTGGCCTTTTTCGGCATGGCGATGATGGCCTTCGTGGCATTTTTCAGCGTCCCCCAGGCGGTGGAAGGTCTTGACCGTAACCCCGTCAAAGTCCGCAGTGCCATCAAGATCGGTCTCACGGTAAACGCCCTGTTCATCCTCGTCATTACCGGGTGCAGTCTGGCCGCATCCGACCCCGAGGTAGGCGTGACCCAGCTGGCCATGATCGGCTGGTCCGCCGGCATCGGCCCTTGGGCGCAACTGCTCGGCTCCGCCTTCACCCTGCTTGCCATGCTCACCACCTACTGGTCCATCTCCCGGGCCCTCAGTGACATCGTGGCCGAGCAAACCAGACTCTCCTCCCGCGTCTGCTGGGTGATTGCCACCCTGCCTTCGTTGCTGTTGGTCCTCTTTGACCTGGGCTCATTTCTGGAGCTGATGCGTCTGGCAGGCGGGCTGATTGCCATCCTGATTTCCCTGATGGTGGTTCCCGCCTTTAGGAATTGTCGAAGGGAACAGGGCCGCCTGCTGCTATCCGAACGCCTTGGCTCCGCGCCGGTGCAGATTCTGGTAGTGCTGGCCTTCATCCTCATGGCTGTGGGCAACATAGTCCCGGTGTAACCCCGACCGCCAGAGCCCCGGCCCCGGGTCGCGCCCCGGCCCCCGGGTTCGCACCCCGACCGCCAGCGCCCCGCCCCACGAACAAACCCCCATCCACAAAGGACCTCTCATGAAAACCCTGTTCCACAACGCCCAGTTTCATACCATGGAGGACGAAGCGTCCTGCACTGACGCCCTTTTGGTGGAAGACGGAATCATCCTGGCCGTAGGCCAGGAGGCAAAGGACCTGGTGGGGGATGACAGCAGCCACCTGCGAAGCGCAGAGTCCCTGCGCAAGGTGGACTTAGGCGGCGCCCATGCGTACCCGGCCCTGATTGACGCCCACCTGCACATGCTTGACGCCATCGGCCTCATTGGTAACAGCCTGCATCTGACCTCCTTTACCCAAGACGGTGTGGAGCCCCACACCCTTGAGGGTATTGCCGAAGAAATTCAGAGGTTTGCGGCGGAGTCTAGCCCCGATGACCTGCTTATCTGCACTGGATACATCGCTATGGCCATGGACGAGGGCCGTCTTCCCAATCGCTTTGAGCTTGACCAGTGGGCCGGAGGTCGCAGAATCTGGGTCATGAACATGGATCTGCACTCTTCGTCATGTTCCACTGCCCTGCTTACCCAGGTGGGGCTTGAGGATGTGGCACCTGACGGCATCCTGGAGGGCCCAAACCACGACGGTAACATTGGGTTGCTCACAGGGGCGCTGGCGGATTCCATCGGACCACGACAGCTTGGTGCCGGCATCGCGGAATTCTGCAACCAGTGCGCGGCATACGGCATCGGCACCGTGTGTGCCCTTGAGGGCAAGGACGACATCCCCCGGGACTCCCTGACGGAGCTGTTCGTCTGGCTTGCCCAACGCATGCCCATTGACGTAAGGCTATTCCCCCAGTACATGGACGACGCCAAGCTCGCTCGGGTCAAAGACGCCATGGCCACGCCTCGGGTGGGGGGCTGCATGAAGTGGGAGCTTGACGGCTCAATTGGCTCCAACACAGCAGCCTTTGCCCGGCCCTTCCTGGGCGGTCAGCAGGGCAGCCTGTATTTCACGGACCAGGAGGTCGTCCAAGAGGTGTGCAAACGGGAGGCCCAGGGCTATATGGTCAGCGCCCACGCCATCGGCGAGCTTGCCATCGATCAACTGCTTGATGCCTTTGACGCCGCCCTTGAGGAAGACCCCAGTCTTGATCTAACTCGCATGCGCATCGACCACCTTGAGTTTCCCAGCCCTCAGGCGGTGGAACGTGTGTGCAGGATGCGCCCCTCCGTAACGGTGCAGCCCGGCTACGCTTGGGTTGACAAGCGCTTCCTCCACGGCTACGAGCGCCGTCTTGACCAGGGCTATATTAACCAGCAGGTGCCCCTGCGCACGCTCATGGATGCCGATGTGTGCCTGTGCGGCTCCTCCGACGCGCCGGTGCAGTCCATAGACCCGTTCCTGCAGATGCGGGGTATGCGGGAGTTCTACCTCCCTGAGCAGTCCCTCACCGGTTACGAGGCCCTGAAAACCTACACCGTCAACGGGGGTCTCATGCTCGGCGAGGCAAAGGGCCTACTCAAGCCCGGGTATGAGGCCAGCTTCTTTACCTGCGGCGAGGACTTGTTCACCTGTGAGCCCGTGGCCCTCGATGGTCTCAGGGCGAAGCGCACCTTCCTGCATGGGCGTGAGTACCGGCCCCTGCCCCGAAGCGCGTCAACCTTGGCGAAGCTTGCTTTGTCCAGGCCCCACAAAATCTGAGTCTCAACTGTACCGTTAACATCCCACCCAACGATGCCAGACAATAATTCGGGACCTTTTGCGACAAGTTCCGACAGGTTTCTAGATAGACAGTAGTAAACTTTCCGCACGTATATTATTTGGCCGTGCTGGGTGTTGGTTGCTGGTTCGGCCGTGTTGCCTCTGGGAGACGCCGTGCCTGTCCACCTTGATTCATCGTCTGACACTCCATCCGACGGCTCTGTACACTTCGCCACCTTGGCCATTCCGCGCAAGACCTGCATTCGGTCTTCGCTGCGGGCTGTCTTAGCATTTGCGTCCACCCTGGCTTTTGCCTTGTCCCTGGTGTCCTGTAGCATCTTTGAGCAGATTGCTCCGGACCTTTCGGGCTCTGGAGCCTCCTCAACCCAGGTCCTGCCCCAGGTAGACCCAATTTCTGACCCTCGTCACGTGGCGGTGGTGTTTGACACCTCTGGAAGTATGGTCTATGAGGATGCCCGCTGGGCGTATGCGGAGTACGCTCTGGAAACCCTGGTGGCCATGAAGGGCGCGGAGGACACCGTGTCCGTGGTGACCATGCACGTCAATGACCGCTATGAGTTCCAGGATGTGTCGGATCTGGATCAGATGCTGCTGGAGAGCCCCTGGAGATACAATTCCGGCACGGATCCCACCGCCATCTCCACGGCCACGGACGCTCTGTCTGCCTATCCCGGCAACCGCTACCTGGTCATCCTCACCGACGGACAGTTCACGGAGGACTACGGCGGGAATGGCTATGCGGCCCAGCTTATCAAGAACGCCCAGGACAGCGGTGTGGAGGTGGTCTTCATCGCCGTGGGAACCGAGGCAGG
>JAQXQN010000097.1 GCA_029101185.1 Eggerthellales bacterium
GAAGGTATACTTGTAGCGCACCAGCCTATCCAAGTTCCTGACCAGCACCAACACCGCAATCATGGCAAAGATGGACAGGAGGAGCCACCCCACCTGGCGCATGGCCAGGTTTGGAGCCAGCCGAGTCACAAAGGCAATGCCGATTCCCGAAAGCCCAAAGGCCAGCGGCAAAATGGCCGGATCCGCATTGGGCGCGAACTTGCGCACCGCAAGATGGGCCAGAACAAAGGCGCCAAACAGCCCCAACGGAACCGCCAGACTCTGAAGGGTCAGAGATTCAAAGGACTCCGCCTGGGAGGCCATCACCATGGCAAACAGCAACAGAACCGCCGGGGCGGCCAGGCATAGCAGCAGCAACTCCGTATTGCGCCGAGACATCACGCATCACCGTCCTTGCCCGAGGCGTCTGCGGATTCAGATGTCGAAGCGTCCTGCCCCGCCTGGGCATTGTCGTCGTCGAAGTCCTGCCCCGCCTGGATTCCGTCATCCCCAGACTGCTCCACCCAGGTCTGCACCAAGGCATCGGCGTCGGAGAGGCTATCGGCCTGGATTCCTTCGTCATGGAGCCTGTCCATGGTGGCCTGGGGCAGATCCAGCCTGGTGGCAAACACGCCAGTCCGATGGTCCACCTGGTAGGTGTCCCGGCCGAAGGTCTGACCGTAGATACCAGTGCACACCACCAACTCGCCAGAATCCACAGTAATAAACACCCGGCTGTCCAAGAATGCCTTCGCGCCAAAGGCGGAGCCAGTCAGAATCAGCACCAGCAGGGCCACCAGCACCGCCGCCCGGACCACGGAGGCCCGGTTCTGGCGCTGGACAGCTCGGGGGTTGGCAGCCACGTCCACCACCACGCAGGTCACGTTGTCAAACCCGCCGGCAGCCAAAGCCTGGCTGACCAGCTGGTCAGCAGCGTCTTGAGGGTCGGGCACCGTGGCGAGCACGTCCTCTATCAGGGGCTCTTCCACCATACCGTGCATGCCGTCGGAGCAGAGCAGCAGCCTGTCGCCGGGAAGAATCTCCAGCTCGTACATGTCCGGGGCAACCCGGTAATCGGTACCCAGGGCACGGGTGATCTTGTTGCGCTCGGGGTGGATGCGGGCCTGGGCCTCCGTGATCTGGCCGCTGTCCACCAGATTCTGCACCAGGGAGTGGTCCCTAGTCAGACGCTGGAGGACGCCCCCGTGATACAAGTAGGCCCGAGAGTCCCCCACCTGGGCAATCACCAGCCGACGGCCGGCGATGGTGGCGGCGGTGACAGTGGTGCCCATGCCCTTGCGGCCTCGGCCCTCCATGGCAGCGGCCACAATGTTGCGGTTGGCCTCCATGACCGCCTGGCCAAGCTGCCGAGGGTCTCCCGGGGTCGGGTTGCACTCAAGAATGGTGGACACGGCAATCTCCGATGCCACTTCTCCAGCAGCGTGGCCGCCCATGCCGTCGGCCACCACAAACAGGCGGTCCGCCACGGCCAAGGAGTCCTCGTTATGTTCTCGAACCAGGCCCACATCCGTCCTGGATCCGCAGGTCAATACGGAGTTTTTTGTCGAAGCGACCTTGCCCGCCGCCGCCTTACCCGCGGCGGATTTGCCCGTGGCGCGACCGTTCGGAGCGCCGCCCCGGACAGCCATGTCCCGATTGTGAGTGGAAACTCCGCCTCGGCCCGCAGTATGTTGCCCGTAACGAGCCACTACTCAAACCTCGCTCGAATATTCACGTCCCCTACGGTCACCACGTCCCCGGATTTCAACGCTACCGGATCAGCGATGCGCTGGCCGTTGACCATGGTGCCGTTTCTAGAACCAAGATCCTCAATGAACAGGTTGTTTCCCATCAGGCTAAATCGGGCGTGCCGGGCAGATACGTAACTGGCAGGCACCACGATATCGGCGCCGGGAGTGCGACCCACCACAACCGGGCCACGGACGGCAATCTTTACGCCCCGCAGCTCCTTTGGCCCCCGCTCCACAGAGACCTCCCAGACCTTCTCCTTTGCCCGCTGCCCCTTGACCAGACCGATACCGGTCCGCATGATGGCAAATAGGAACAGGTACAGCAGCACCACAAACAACAGCCGCCCCACTAGAAGAATCATATCGTACACAAGAAGCTCCTCGTCTCGGTTGCGACTGGGCCCAACTAACCCTGGCCCATGCGATCAGGGTCCAAAAACTCCAGGTCAGTCCAGCCCACCCGAATGGTGTCCCCGTTGCGCAGCGACGACTGGGTCACCCTGCGCCCGTTCACGAACGTCCCATTGGTGGACCCCAAGTCGCAGATGCCCCACACGCCTCTGCCATCCCGCATCAGCTGAGCATGCTCCCGACTTGCGTTGGGGTCCGCCAGGCTCACGTCACAGTAGGTCTCCCTACCCACCAGCACCTGGGTGTTGGCGATGTCGTAAATCCGACCAGTGCGCACATCGCGCAGCTGGGCAAGAACCCGAGACGGATCAGGAATGGCGGAAGGCTGCAGGGGATTGCGTCCCTCGGGGGCAAAGTACCTGGTCTGTGCCATTGGCGAAGCGTGACGACCCGCTGATCCAAATCCAGCAGCGCCAACCGCCGCGCCCGAGCCAGCGGCAACGGCCGCGCCCACGCCCGCGCCCGCGCCAGCGCCAACGGCCGCGCCCACGCCAGCGCCAACGGCCGCGCCCGCGCCAGCGCCCGAGCCAGCGCCGGGTGCATAGGCCCCGTTGTAATAAACAGGGGAAAGGTCCGGATTAGAATAGTCCGTAAAATTCTTGCTATCAAAGGTGTACTCGCCGTAATCAATGGAGCGGTCTATCTCCTCCTCTGGCACATAGGGCAGCGGAGGCTTCTGGGCGCTCATAAAATCCGCATCGCTCACACCCTGGTCTGTCTCCTCTTGAACAGACCG
>JAQXQN010000098.1 GCA_029101185.1 Eggerthellales bacterium
CGTGGGGGTGGGGCGGCGGCAATGGCGGCCACCTGCGACGAGCAGGGCCTCTCCGGCCTTGATTGACTCGTCGATGTAGGAGCGGCAATGCGGCGCGGGATGACGGTATGTGGACAAAATAAAACTCAACGCGGCCGGAACCCGTTGGGTTTCGTTTGAGTTTCGGTTTTTGTCCCCTCTTTGTCCCCGCCCAGTACGAAACGGCACATCGCGGCACGTGGAAGCGCGACGAGAGTGGATTTCTGAGAAAGCAGACGAAACTTAAATCAAGGCCTCCGAGAAAACGGGGCCATGTTGTTTATGCAGGTAGACATGACAGTTTGTCACTGCATGACAAATTGTCATGAGCATCCAAACGTGGCTAGCCAGTGTCTACCAGTACCTAATACTCGAGCGGAACGATAATGGTGTCGTCGCCAATGGAAATGCTTAGGGAGAGGGACTTGAGGCTTCTTTTGGATGCATCAATTTTTGCTTCCCAGTTGCCATTCTCGTCAGCCTTGACATCAATGGCGAATCTACGTCTTTTAGATTCGCCGATCAGCTTTATCTCCGAGTAGGAAGCGGCCTTACCAACCTGGGTGATCTTGCCAGTTACGATGCTGGACAGGATGCCAGTGCTGATGGAGCAATCCTCGACAGTAACACTGCAAAGCTGGGCCTGCACCAGACGATGAAGCACGTAGGTGCTTAGGCAACTGAGTTGCGGCAAAACATGGCTGAGACATCTGGGTTCTATATGCGTATCGACGGAAAACCTACAACCCTCACGGGGCTTGACGGGGATCTTTCCTAACTTTCTGACGAGTGGGAGCATTTCATACCGCTCTGCAAAGAGGGCTTCCAGCACGGCGCGCTCGGTAAAGCCAAGAACGCTAGCTACGCTGGAATTCCAATGCTTGATTGCGGACTCTCGCAACTCTGGGAGCCGCTTCGACTCTTCCTGCCAGTCTCGCTGATCCATCATCGTACTGATGAGGCGGTAGACGGGATGCATATAGATCTTTCTGTACAGATAGGGGTAGGCGATCTCGCGGGCATCGTGCTCTTCGATTATCTCGAAGAGACGGTCCACGGCGACCATCCTACCGTCAAAACTTTTCGCGTATGAGTGGTTCGTCGGGGCACAGATATTCATACCGTCCTGCCACTGCATGTACTGGAAATATGTGTAATCGTTAGCCAAGGAAACGGTCTCGGCGAAGAACAGGGCCTCCACGCCGAAAAGAATCTCTTCGGAAAGGGTCTCCTCAAATCGTATTTTGTTATCAACAATCAGGCTTTTCCGATACAGCCTGCGAGCGTCCATGTCCTTCCCCACGCAGAAATCGGAGAAGCGAAAAGCCTTCGGGACAGATGGCTTGCCCTCTGCGCAGTATCCAGGAACGATGTGCGCCTTACCTTCCACCGCCCACTTGATTTCCTCTCGAGGTATCAGGATGTCGCTGTTCCATTCCCGTGCGTGGGTCACAAGACGCTCGCAAGCCTCTGGCATCATGAAGTCGTCCGCGTCGAAGAATAGAAGATACTCTCCTCGTGAGGCATCAATACCGTCATTGCGCCCAGCGCTGCAATGTCCAGAGTTCTTGTCACGGTGAATGACACGCACGAAATCGGGGTGCGCACAAGCAAGCTTGTCGCAAAGCTCCCCTGTACCATCTGTGGAGGCGTCATCAACGAGGATGATATCTATACGGTCCTTGTCGATGGTCTGGTTTACTACGGAGCCGACGCACTCCTCAAAGTGAGCAATGCCGTTGTACACAGGGATTATGACGCTTATGTCGCGTTGATCCATTCTTTTACCTCCGTAGCAACGTGACAATCCAGGCAAATAATAAAGCAAATAGGCGCTCCTTACGAACGAAGGTGCACGCTAGCGGTTCATTTCTTATGCTCTCCTTCAACTATTGGGTTGAACGCCAGGTCGATTCAAATTCAACGGTCAACAAGAAGATGTGGCCAAAAAGTGCGCCGACGCTGACAAATTTGGAGGAGCGCTAGGAGCGCAATCTTCGCGTCAAAACGCACCCGACAAGAGACCCAATCAGCACAAGCGGCGCAGTCCTCACAAAAACGAACTCCCAGCCGTGGAGAAGCGTCCCCACCACCGCAATCTCGGGATCAGAGAAATCCCAGTCAAGATACGGACTTCCCCAGAAGAACAGTCCCGCAAACACAAGGACAATCGCCACGCTCATGCCCACGAAGAACCAATGGAGAACCTTCCTCCTGGACTCCTTCGACCGCGCAAGTTGAAGATTAACAACCTCCAGCCGCTCGGATAGAACCCTAACATCATCAGGCGCCGCTTCTGAGACCGTCTCTCCAAGTAGAGTAGCAACCGGCGTCTCAAGCACCTCGGACAGAGAAATCAGCATATCGGCATCGGGCACAGAGCGGCCCTGTTCCCACTTAGAAACCGTCTGGCGGACGACGTGCAGCTTGATGGCAAGCTCCTCTTGGGACAGCCCCTTGGCCTTCCGAAGAGCCTTGATGTTCTCGTTCAACATTGGAACGGCCTCCTTTCTGCTGTTCGGCGCCCTATTTGTATGACGAAGCGTCCGTTGCTGCAAGCAACGCGGATTACCATAGCCTCCGCCCCTGATCAGAAGCCACCCCGGCCACCGGCGGCCCTCCAAAGCCCAGCCTAGGCCACTAGATCACCTCGTTCATGCTCCCCGTACGATAGCCCCTCACATCCAAGGTCACGTACGCAAAACCGTACTCCCGAAACGCAGCGTCCACCCGTATCCTGACGTCCTCCTCCATAAACCGTGAGAACTCCTCAGGCAGAATCTCAATACGGGCAAGGTTGCCATGAATACGCACCCGAGCCTGACGAAACCCCAAATCAAACAACAGCTGCTCAGCCTTATCCACCATCTGCAGCTTCGCTTCACTAATCTGATCCCCATAGGGAAACCGAGTAGCAAGACAGGCGAAGGACTGCTTGTCCCAGGTAGGCAACCCAAATCTGCAGGAAAGACCGCGAATCTCAGCCTTGGTAAGGCCCACGGCACGCAAAGGGCTCTTGATGCCCAATTCCGCCACCGCCTGCAAACCAGGCCGATAGTCCGCTTCGTCATCCAAATTGGAGCCCTCCACAACGGCCGCCGCGCCTTCCGCCTGAGCTACCTGACCAATCTTGCCAAGCAACTCCCGTTTACACAGATAGCACCGGTTCGTGGGGTTTTGGGCAAATCCCTCTATTTCCAGCTCCCGGGACCCAACCATCACCTGCCTGATTCCCGCCGCCTTGCAGAAGGCCGCGGCCTCCTTCAGCTCCCGTTCAGGAAATAATGGCGAAGTGAACGTGACTGCCACTACGTTACCACCCAAGGCATCCTGGGCCGCATGCAATAAAAACGTGGAGTCGACACCCCCAGAAAACGCCACCGCAACGCTTCCCAAAGATTCCAGATATTCCAACAAAGCCTGGTACTTTTCACCCAGCTTTTCATTCAGCCTCTCATCACACGTATCAACCATTACTGCCTTCTTATCCCGCTGGTCAGATCCTTCACCACTTCGCTGGCTATGATCAATCCCGCCACCGAAGGCACAAACGCCGTGCTACCAGGAACGGCCGCCCCAACCGCGGCGTTTTCGTCAATTGGTCTACCGCCGCCAATACCTTCGTCAAAAGGCCTGATGGGAACCTCCTGCGAATACACCACCTTCAGCTTCTTGACACCGCGTTTGCGCAACTCCCTGCGCATCACCCGAGCCAAGGGGCATACACTGGTCTCAAAGATATCCGCCACCTTGAACCCGCAAGGGTCCAGCTTATTGCCGGCGCCCATGGAGCTCATCAGCGCAATCCCCCGCTCCTGGCACACCACGGCTAGGGCCAGTTTCGCGGCCACCATATCCACCGCGTCCACCACATAGTCATACTCCTGGAAGGGGAAAGAATCCACATTCTCAGGCAGAAAGAACCGCGCCTCCGCGTGCACCTGAGCATCCGGATTGATATCCAGGATGCGCTCCCGCATGACCTCCACTTTCTTTCTGCCCACAGTGCTGGTGGTGGCAATGATCTGTCGGTTGATATTGGTCAGGCTTACCTCGTCTGCGTCAATCAGGTCGAAGCGCCCCACCCCGCTGCGGGCCAAGGCCTCGCAGACGTATCCGCCCACACCGCCTACGCCAAACACCGCAACATGACTGGCTGCCAGTTTGTCCATGGCATCAGGCCCAAGGAGCAGTTGGGTTCGGGAGAAACGGTTTTCCACAATAGTCACCTTTCCAGTAATCACTCAGATACGACCTTGAGATTGATCAGGAGAATCATGGCGGGCCGCCTGGCCATGGCTGCTCATGGCGAATTATCGCATCCCACCAGTATTCCGTAGTCTCGCAATCCTCGTTTCTCCATAGCAAAGTGTACCTGCAACGGGACACCCTTCGCTCTATCCTATCACTCCACCCGCACTCTACGATACATGGGGTGCACGGCACGCTTCGCCAGGTTATGCTTCCTCCATCAAAGGATTCAGCAACCTGACAGAGAGGTAGTCATGAACCAATACGTCACCGGCGCCACCATCAAAAGCCTTCGGGAGAAGCGCGCCCTCACCCAATCTGAGCTGGCATCGCAGCTCAACGTCAGCGACAAAGCCGTCTCGCGCTGGGAAACCGGCAAGGGATACCCCAGACATCACTCTCCTCGAGCCCCTCGCCCGAGCCCGATTTATGATCTCCAACGTCAGCGACATATACCTGTTCTGCAACAAGGATGGCCTGTTCAGAACCCATATTCCCATGACGAAGCGCACTGCTCAAAACCGTTAATCCAAAGCACGAACGCTCTTGGAAAAAA
>JAQXQN010000099.1 GCA_029101185.1 Eggerthellales bacterium
CCCATGCGTGCCATTGCACATTCAACCTATAAGGAGACACATGACAGATCTTTGGCCCCAAATAGAATCCCTGATCAGACGAGAGGGACGCGCCATTGAGCGTCCCGCTCGCTATCTTAACCATGAATGGGGCTGCACCTATAAGCCCGAGGCCCTGTATCGCTTCTGCATGGTCTATCCGGACACCTACGAGCTCGGTCAGGCCAACCAGGCGGTGAGGATCTTGTGCAACCAGGTCAACCTGGTAGAAGGCATGGCCGCGGAGCGGGCGTTTTTGCCTGCTGCGGAGATGGGCGACATCATGCGCAGGGAGCATATCCCTGCATTCTCTCTGGAAAGCTGCGCGCCTTTGACGGAGTTTGACGCTCTGGGCATCACCCTTCCCCATGAGCTGTGCGCCACCAACGTCCTTGAACTTCTAGATTTGGCGGGTATTCCCCTTCGCAGTGAGGATCGGACCTTAGAGCATCCCCTGATTATGGCCGGGGGTCCTTGCGCCTTTAATGCGGAGCCCTACGCCCCCTTCTTCGACCTCATCCAGCTCGGAGAGGGGGAGGAGATGCTTCCTGAGTGCCTTCGCCTCCATCGCCAACTTAAGTCCCAGGGGGCCTCTCGCCAGGAGATTCTTCTGGCCATGGCCCAGATTCCCGGAGTGTACGTTCCCAGCCTGTATACCTTGCTTTCTGACGAGGAAGCCCAGGTCCAAGGCGCCTATGTACGTCCCAACTATGAGGGAATCCCCGCCACTATCACCAAGCGGCTCTATGAGGGTTTTGCGGAAAGCTCCGCTTACGAGCCAATGATAGTACCTTTCACCGAGGTTGTTCACGACCGTTGCAATGTGGAGGTGCTGCGGGGCTGCTCCCGAGGATGCAGATTTTGCCAGGCGGGCATGATGTATCGGCCTGTGCGAGAGCGGTCGGCTGACAACATCGTGGACGCGGTATGTCGCGGTATTGCGGATACCGGGTATGACGAAGTGTCCTTGACCTCGCTTTCCTCCACGGACCACAGCCAGATAGAGCAGATTCTGCGCAGGCTTAACCGTTGTTTGGAGGGTAGGGGGATTTCCGTGTCCATTCCCTCCCAGCGTCTGGACTCCTTTGGCGTGGAGATGGCGGAACTGGTTGCCGGTGGCAAGCGGGGCGGGCTCACCTTTGCTCCCGAGGCTGGCACCCAGCGGTTACGGGATGTGATTAACAAGGGCGTCACGGAAGATGACCTGTTTTCCGCCATTGACGCCGCGTTTGCCGCAGGCTGGCGCAGGTGCAAGCTGTACTTCATGATTGGCCTACCCACGGAAACCGATGAGGACATCAAGGGTATTGCCAGCCTTGCCCAGCGGGCATACGACCGAGCAAAAGCTGCGGTTCCCGAAAACCAGCGGGGTAACGTGCGGGTGTCCATCTCCGTTGCTCTGTTTGTCCCCAAGGCTCAGACGCCTTTCCAGTGGGATGGCCAGATTTCCCCCGAGGAGGCCAGGCGCCGTATTGGGGTGCTGCGCAGTAGCATCAAGTATCGAGCGGTTGATGTGAACTGGCATGAGCCTCTGGAGTCCCAGGTAGAGGCCCTAATGAGCAGAGGCGGGCGGCAGGTTGCCCAGGTGGTGGAGACTGCCTGGCGCTTGGGGGCCCGCTACGACGCCTGGACTGAGCACTTCTCCTTTCAAACCTGGCAGGACGCTTGTCAGGCTTGCGGGGTGGATATGGCCCAGGTGGCACAGTCTTCCTGGGACACGGATCGGGTGCTGCCCTGGTCTCATCTGTCTGCTGGTCTCTTCGACAAGTTCCTCAGGAGGGAGCGGGACAAGGCCTCCCGGGGTGTTACCACGCCGGACTGCACCATGGGACCCTGCTCTGCATGTGGGGTGTGCATGAATTACGGCGTTGACGTTCAGACCCAGGAGGAGCGACATGGCTGATTTCAGACTAAGGGTGACCTACGCAAAGACCGGACGGCTGGTTATGCTTTCTCACCTGGAGATTTGCCACGCCCTTGAGCGGGCGGTCAGACGGGCGGATCTTCCCTACGCGGTGAGTCAGGGTTTTTCGCCCCATATGAAGCTGTCCTTTGGGTCCGCCTTGCCCGTCGGGGTGGGGGGAGACCAGGAGATTTTCGACGTGAATCTTACCGAGTACGTGGATCCCCAAGAGGCGCTATCCCGACTTGTTCAATCGAGTCCTGAAGATTTAGCGCCGCTTACCTGCACCTATGTAACTCGGGACGTGCCTGCCGCCAGTGTCATGTATCCATTGAGCACGTATCAGGTGCATTTTTCCGGGGACCCGTCGGGTCTTGTGCTGCCAGATGAGGTGGTGGTCACGCGAAAGCGTAAAGAGCGGCGGTTTGACCCTCGGGAGTATTTGGTTGGGGATATTCAGATCTCGGGGACTAATATGGTCTTTACCTTGGAATCTAAGCCCGAGGGAAGCCTGCGGGCCGACGTTCTCATTCAAGAGATGACGAATGGTACTGACCTGCAGGTCCTCTCCATCAAGCGTATTCGTCAGGCTGCCTACGCTGGCAGCACTGGCTTTGTCGGGTAAAATAATAAAAATTGATGCTTGCACGGCTATAGTGCCTGTAGTATTATAAGCGGGCTGCTTCGGCAGATGCCCAATGCGGGGTGTTAGCTCAGTTGGTTAGAGCGCCGGCCTGTCACGTCGGAGGTCGCGAGTTCAAGTCTCGTACATCCCGCCATCTTTTGGGACTCCATATGGGGTGTTAGCTCAGTTGGTTAGAGCGCCGGCCTGTCACGTCGGAGGTCGCGAGTTCAAGTCTCGTACATCCCGCCACTTAAATTCTCTACCCGCTTAGGCGGGTTTTGTTATTTCTAGACCTGCTATCTCCATTTATGAAAGGAAGCCGTATGTCGGGGCTTATCTCCATCAACCACTCCATGCTGCACATCCTGGATTTCATTTCCTGTCAGAACACCTTCGCCAGCCAAGAGATGGATATGGGTCAGAAATCGGCCAAGCACTATGTGGAGCGCTTGTGCAAAAAGACCCTTGAAGATTTGGATGCCAAGCGGGGTCAGTTTGCCCAGGACAGCACCTTTGCGCAGGTCATGACCGATTATTTTGCAGATGAGGCCTCGTTTTCCCAGACCTCGACCCAGATCGCCCAGTTCTTTGCCTCTCAACTTTCCTATATGGAGAAGCCTCAGTCAACAGATGTGCTGGTGGTGGACTTCTCCCAAAACCAAACCGACGCCGAACTTGAGCAGCGTTACCTGGGTATTATTCTGCTTGAGAGTAAGCAGGCCTATATGCATGAGAGCGGCTGGACCGAACAAGGCCCTTGCAATACTGTGACTAAGCAGCTGTCTGTCCTGCCAAGTCCGGCAAACAAGATTTCCTCCTATGCCCTGGTCAACCTCCGTTCTTTGGAGGTGCGTTTCCAGGATAAGCCCCGGGTTATCTCAGGGCAGGAATGCCTGCTTATTCCTGAGCTGTTGTTGCAATGCTCCGTTGAGGCTTCCACTAAGGAGGCGTTTTGTGCTGTGACAGAACTGGTGGAGGAAGTTGCTGCGGAGTACGGCGCCAATACGGCTGTGGTTTTGTCTCAGGCCAAAACTGCCGCAAAGGAAGCGGTCATGACCGAGGGCGAACTTGATCTTGACTTGCTTGCGGATGAGGTCTTTGGCCAGAACGAGCCCATGGCCGCCCGATTCAAGGAAGAGGCTTCCAACCGCCAGATGCCTACTCGGGTTGCCATGGAGCCAAAGGCTGTGGAACGCATTTCGCGTAATCACAAGATTGTTACCGACACGGGAATAGAGATCACCTTTCCCGCAGAGTACAGCAAAAGCCCCGAGTACAT
>JAQXQN010000100.1 GCA_029101185.1 Eggerthellales bacterium
GGGGCCACACCTACTACCTGAGCGAGAGCGCCGGATCCCGGGGCCGCATGGTCACGGGCTGGCACAGGTGGGAGGACGGGACCTGGAGCTACTTCTCCCCCGACGCGAGGCCCGTGGGCCACATGCTCACCGGCTGGCTGAAGGACGGCGGGCACTGGTACTACCTGGACCCCGATGACGGCGTCATGGCCACCGGCAGGGTCAAGGTGGGGTCCTGCTGGTACTACCTGAGCCCCGACGCGAGGCCCGCAGGCCACATGGTCACCGGCTGGAGGAAGGTGGGCGGGGCCTGGTACTACCTGGACCCCGATGACGGCGTGATGGCCACCGGCTGGCTCAAGTCGGGAGGCCATTGGTATTAGCTCAAGGGCAGCGGCGCCATGGCCACGGGGTGGCAGAAGATCGGCGGCGCCTGGTACCTGTTCAGACCCGGCGGCGCCATGGTGACGGGCTGGTACCAGTGGGCAGACGGCTCGTGGTCATATAGCGAAGCGTCCGGGGCCGCCCGCACGGGCTGGATCAAGTCAGGCGGGCGCTGGTACTACATCAGCCCCTCGACCTACCGCACCGTCACCGGGACGCAGGTCATCGGCGGGAAGGCGTACGCGTTCGACTCCCTGGGGCGGATGGTATAGGGGCGTTGGAGCGAGCATTAGGACGTCAGCTCTGCGTAGAGCCTGAACAGGTGGGCCACGATTTTCTCCTCGTCGCCGCCGAAATCCACGCCGTAGGCGGCCTCCACAGCAGCGTCAAGCGCCTTGTGGGCTTTAACCAAGTCGGGAAATAGCAAGTCCATCTCGGTGTACATCTTTCCAATTGGAACGTTCGGATACCTATCCCGACAGGAGAGGACCTCCGCTGCGGCCCGCTCTATCGCTTCGCGCTGGACCTGATCGCAATCCGGCCAAATGAAAGTATTGTAGACGAGGTCCTTCGCATAGCGGTAGTCGCTCTTTAGGCGCCCGGCGACCATGCGCATCCAGGCGTTATGGAATTGGGAGGACATGACGCCGAAGTGGAACAGATCAGCATTGGGGACTAGATACGCCAGATTGCTCGCGATGACCTCGTTCGACACAAAACCAATGGGGATATATGGCCTACGGGAGGACGAGACACAAGGAACCAAGAGGTAGCTCCCTTCCCCTTCGGGCTGTGCTATCTGTGCGAAAAGGGTGGGCGTCGCCGCAAATCTCCTGGTCGCCTCTGCCTTGCTGGACATCCGTTCCGATTTTACCTGCGAGATTCTCTCCATGACTTTCGGGCATTTCATCAGTTCTGCAGGGTCGGCATCGACCATCCAAAGGCAATAGCGCTCTTTTCTCTTCAAAAACTCGTCGGCACCCCAATACGGACGAATCCATTTCTCGCACAGAGGGTTTGCCTTTACAAATTCCTCCCTCTGTTCGGCGGTCAGGGTAAAGCCTTTGCTCCTCGGCATCGATCCGAACCTCATCGGAGGAACATCACAGATTGGGGATGAGACCTCCGTCACGTACACGTCGTCCGCATCGAAAAGGTACCCGTTAATATTGGCAGCCTCAGTGCTGTGAAACAGCCCATCATCCCCCATCGAGAAGATGCGCCGGGTCCTGCCTCGCAGCGCCCCGCTTGGACCAAAGCAGACGATGACGACATGCACGTGCGCCTGATCGTCGGCCTGACTGTCCCAGACGAAGGTCCTGTAGGCGAAAGCGATGTCTGCTCCAAGTTCCTCTTTCATCTTCTTCCAGAAGATTCCCACCGAGAGGCCTTGACAGATCGAGTTCGTAGAAACGAAGGCGCATAATACGTTCCTGCCGCCGATGTACTCCGCTGCCTTTACATACCATGCGGAAACATAGTCGAGTTCGCCAACCCCGCGGGTCGCTCCGAATACGTTCTTCATATCCTGCTTCTGCTCTGGAGACATGGTCATGCCGCCCAAGAACGGCGGATTGCCGACTATGTATCCCACCTCGTCCGCTGGAACCACCTTATTCCAATCCATGCTTAGCGCGTTGCCGCGGACGATTCCCTGATAGTCAGTAAGGGGCAGCGGTTCGTATATGCGCCGCGTCACTTTTGCGGTGTTGATGTCCGCCTGCTTCTCGGCAATCCATAAGGCAGTGCGCGCCACGCAGCAAGCGAAATCCTCTATCTCTATACCGTGAAAATTCCTCAGATTTACTAGGACGTCCTCATCGCCCAGTTCCTCAAAACTAATTGACTGTTGGCCGTCTTTCTGCAACTCAAAGAGCACCCGGTCCTCGAGCCTCCGAAGGCAGATGTAACTTTCGGTCAGGAAATTCCCCGCGCCACTGGCTGGATCAAGGATGGAAATCCTACCCAACTTCTCATGAAATGCCACAAGGGCCTTTCGACGCGCACCGCCTGCGACGGGCCTTGAGCACGCCTCTTCAAACTCATCATTTAGATCATCTAGGAAGAGCGGGTCTATCAACTTGTGGATGCTTTCGGGGCTGGTAAAGTGTTGTCCATTTGCCCTTCTATGATCGTGCGAAAGCGCCCCTTCGAAGATCGACCCAAACACTGTGGGAGACACCTCTGACCAGTCGAACTGCTGGCAGCCCTCCACAATGAGAGTTGTACGGAAGGTCTCATCAAGGGGAGGAATCTCCGTCTGCTCACGGAAGAGGCCGCCATTCATGTACGGCAATTTCTTCAACCATTCTTCGGCGTACGGATCGCGATCGTTATCGGGAGTATCCAACCATACAAATAGATCCTTCAGGGCACGTCTGAGATCGGCAGCCTGGAAATGCTGAACGTAGTCGCGGAATGCGTTCGGCTCGATGATTCCCACATCTTCGCAGAACATCAGGAATACCAAACGCGTCATGAACACAGAGAGGGCATGGTGGCTCTCGGGCGCATCTGGATCAATGAACCTGGCGGCGACTATATCGTGAAGGCGGCTCATAATTTTCCCAGCTTCGATGGAGACCGAGCGGGAGGCCATTTGGGGCGCCTCACCTTCCCCTTTTATAAACTGAATGTCGGGGAGGCATTGAGGAAGGTTATCTAGGTTAATCTTGAGCGGAATCTGCTTACAGAGAGGATCGAGATTTAGGTCGTAGACCCAGAACTCGGAGAAATTGCAGGCAATGACATAGCGGGGTTGGCTGGATCTTGGCATTCCGTGAACATATGCGAGTGCTTGCTGTGCAGGCGTAACCATACGTCCCTGCCGAAGCTCGGGCTTAGACAGGTCTACACCTAGCGATTTTTGTTCGACGATGATGCCTGAGGAGGACAGCAGAACATCAATGAAACCTTTATGGTCACTCACAGCAGTATCAACGGAGACCTCAAAACGCAACCTGCTGATGGCATCATCTACGCCGAGCACGTTCTGGAGTAAGTCGATCCAAAAAAGCTGCGTATCCTGCTTTTCATCCCC
The DNA here is from genome assembly GCA_029101185.1 of Eggerthellales bacterium. Classification (GTDB taxonomy): domain Bacteria; phylum Actinomycetota; class Coriobacteriia; order Coriobacteriales; family Eggerthellaceae; genus Slackia. The sequence goes on from JAQXQN010000100.1 coordinate 3,404, forward strand.
TCTTCCTGTCCACGTTTTGACGAAACGCTCGGCATCCGCCTTTGTTCCTGTTATCGTCATTGCAGATCCTTTCGCTTATTAGAAGAGGCAAGGATTCCGGAGCCCCACGGTTACACGGATGGAATTATCCGCGAACTTTTGGCAAAAAAAGCATGCGAGCGCCTGTTTGGAAGAAAAACAACGAGCAAGACTGGTCTAAGGGGCTGGATGCTCCTATGTCTAATCAGGAAATCAAACCCTATAGGTTCTGTCTTGTTGAAACAAGAGGTGACCTGCGTGCATGCTGCGCGATTCGCCATTATCTCTGGCTTACAGGGGGGCGCCTGATTATCATGGGAGTGGTGTCCTGATTCGTGGCTTGAACAGGACAGACGAGGCCCCGACCGGGCGGTTCGTTCGCCCGATCGGGGCCTTTCGTTGCTTCGGGCTGCCTCAGCAGGCCGCCTGGCCGAAGAGGGCCCAGACCGTTCGCCCGTCCGCGTCCCTGCCGCAGTCCAGGGCCAGGCACTCCCACTTCTCGCCGTAGCCGAAGTCGTCCCTGACCGCCCGCCTGGCCGACTCCTCGACCTCGGGGCCCCACTCCTCGGCGACGCGGCCGGCCACACCCCGGAAGTCTGTCGTGGAGATCGTGCCGTTATAGCTGTTTTCGCCGGCAAAACGGACGGCCTCGTCCCGGGCGATTCGGTATGCCTCCCGCGCCGTCTCCGCCTTCTTGAATACCAGGAAATCCACCGCTCCCATGCTGCGCTCCTATCTGTCGTTTGCCCTCTGCGGGCGACTTTTGCGCCCTTCGCACTAAGGACAGCTTCGCGCATACGGGCGGACGGGGCCGCGGGGCGCGGGAGAGCACGCGGCGGAAACGCGGGACGCACGCAAGAAGGGCCTCGGTCGGAGGCCCTTCGGTTGCTCGGTTCCTGATCAGAACGCTGCTGTTAGAATCGGGTTTTGCGGCCGCGTGGAGCAAGCAGCGCAAGGCACGCCCCGCAAAGCGCCGCGAGGATCACCAGATGGGCGACCTGGATCCCGTCGCCGGTCTCGGGAAGGGACCCCTGCTGGTAGGATTCGCTCGCCCCATTAGCAGGATCATCGGAGCCGTTGGGTCCTGCCGGGCCGTCAGTCTTTCCAGGCTCGTCCGCGGAGTCGGGGTTGTCCTTCTCGGAGGGGGTGAAGGTCCAGGACCCCGCAACGTCGGTGTCCTGGGTGATGACGAAGTCCTCTGTGTCCCAGCCGGAGAACACCCAGATGCCGGGGAGGCCGGAGGGGGTGCCGTCAGAGGTGGTCCATTCGGTCCAGGGGTCGGGCTGGATGGTCACCTGGTCTCCGGAGAGGTACGGCCCGTCGGTGTACGCGGGGTCCTCGGCCATCGCGGGGATTCCGTAGGTGGGATCGCCCAGGACCTGGTAGGTGACCTTGAACACCGGCTCCCATTGGGCGTAGAGGATGGAGCTCTCCTCCATGAGGAAGGCGTCGCCGGGCGCGTACGCTTCGCCCGTCCCGTCAGGGCTCGTGTTCCAGCCGGTGAACATATACCCGTCGCGGGTGAACATGCCCTCCAGGACCTCCGCCTCCTGCCCGGGGGTGTAGCCCTGGGGGTCGTAGCGGAAGTCGTCGCAGCCCTCGTAGTTCGCGACGTAGAGCAGCACCACGCCGCTCCAGAGCGCCTTGATGCCCTGGCCTCTGGTCTCATCGGAGTCGAGGGTCACCTGCTCCAGGTCAAGGGCGAACTTGTCGCCCTCGAGTCCCTGGTAGCGGGGCTGGTCGGAGTTCCAGCTGTTGTTGCCGTCGTAGTACCAGCCCACGAAGGGGATCATCACCCCGAGGGGCTCGGGGTAGCCGTCCAGCAGGTCGACCACCATGGTGGGCAGGGCCGTCCCCGAAAGCGTCTGCATCTGGGAGCTCAGGGGAGAGTCGGAGGCGTAGCTATGGGAGTATGGGCGATCGGACTGCGGATTGACCACGTTCAGGAAGGAGTCGGAGTACGCCATGAACAGCACGTCGTCGCCCGCCTCGGAGGCCAGGTTGTCGTGGATGGTCCCGGGCTTCATGGTGCCCCTGATCATCTCGCCCACGCCGCCGCCCGCGGCCGCGCAGTTGAGGGAGATCTCCCCGCCGGTGACCAGGACGTTCTCACTGCATGCGCAGCAGCCCGCAATGCCGCCTCCGGTCTCGGCGGCGGTGTTGCGGGAGATGAGGCCGCCCTC
>JAQXQN010000101.1 GCA_029101185.1 Eggerthellales bacterium
TAACACCATGTTTTAAAGCGCACGGGAGGATTATCAGCTCACCCATTGGCGAGCTTTATACTTTCGTCACACGAAAATATAGCACAGGCTTGCCTAAAGGTTATTGTGCTGCGGGTTGGAAAAACGGGAATCCCACTCACCCCGTTTTTAGCCGTCCGAGTAAGCCGCCGAGACTGAACTGCACCCCTGAGTGTGGACGAAAAGCAAGGGTCCGATTTCGGAAGGTGCAGCCCATTAGAGGGATTTCCGCTCATCGATTCGCACCCCACCGGGGCCAGGCGGCGGGCCGCCATCTCGTTTTCCCTTAGCTGGAAGAGGGTCTATTCCGCGTCCTGTGCTCCCCTCCTGATGAGGTGGCCCTCCTGGACGGCGGCAAAGGTGGCCGCGGCGCAGGCCGGAAGGGCCAAGAACGGGTTGGAGGTGCACAGCACGGCCGGGATGGTGGCAAACAGGAGAAGCCCCGCGGCCCTGTTGGCGGTCGTATGCAGGGCGATCAGCCTGCCGCGCATGACGAGACCCGATGCGTATCCCGCGATCTTGCACAGCGCGATCAGGGCAATCCAGACGAAGAGCCAGGACGGAAGAGGGAAGACCGGCAGAAGGGCGATAAGGCACACGCCCACGAAAACGAGGTCGGACGCGCTGTCCAAACGGGAGCCCAACCGGCTCTTGGTGCCGAGCCTTCTAGCGATGGCGCCGTCCATCATGTCGCTGACGCCGCACCATGCATACAGGGCCCAGAACGGCACCGTGCACACGGGCGCCGCCAGCATGAGCAGGGCGGCGGCCACGCGCGAAAGGGTGATCATGTTGGCTACGTTACGCTTCATGGCGCTCATTACACGTGAACGTCCGGCATGGTGTCAATAGAGGCTTGTCTGCCAGCAGGCTTCGTCAAGCCCAAAATCGTGTGGAAATTCGTAATCGCCGTCGTTTCCTCCTAGACAGCAAGCCTCAGCTGCCTTTGCGCGTGCGCAATGCCCGCCAGCACCTCCAGCTTCTTCTCCGGCGTCGACTATCCCCTTGACATCGCAGGCCTGTCCGTCGGCCGCGCCATCACCGAGGGATACATGGCGGGCAAACAACCTGAAAATTGCGATTTAACACATTATTACGTCCTTATTATTGTCATTTCAAGCCATAATAAGGACGTAATCTGTATGGAGGGAGGTTGCATGAGAAGAACCCTCATGGATGAGCTCGTCGCTTGGAAGGAGAGCACACGGCGCAAACCGCTCATCCTGAACGGCGCCAGGCAGGTTGGAAAGACCTGGCTGCTCAAGGAGTTCGGAAGGCTGCATTTCGAGAACGTCGCCTATGTGAGCCTCGACAACGACTCGCTCGCTCGCAGCTACTTCGACTCCGGATTCGACATCGCAAGGATCATCGCCTCGCTTTCACTCGAACTCGACATGGACATCCAGCCGGGGAAGACGCTCATCATCCTCGACGAGGTACAGGCCTGCCCAAAGGCCATCACGTCCCTCAAGTACTTCTGCGAGAACGCGCCCGAGTACGCCGTGGCCGCAGCTGGGTCGCTTCTAGGAATTTCGGCAACCGAGGAAACCGGCTACCCCGTCGGCAAGGTCAACACCCTCGACCTCTACCCGCTGACCTTCACCGAATTCCTCGATGCGACGGGAAACGACAGGTTCGGAAAGCTCATAAGCTCGGGGGACGCTGAGATGATGAACGCCTTCTCGGGCAAGTTCGCCGAGCTCCTCAAGCAATACTACGTTGTGGGAGGCATGCCCGAGGCGGTGAACGCCTACGCCGCCGAGCAGGACGTGCGCGCCGCACGGGCAGTCCAGCAGGAGATCCTGAACGGATACATGAGCTATTTCGCGAAGCACATACCACCCCGCCTGCTCGCGCGCACCATGCTCGCCTGGCAGTCGATCCCGGGACACATGTCGAAGGAGAACAAAAAGTTCATCTTCGGGCAGGTGCGCAAGGGCGCCCGCGCGGCCGACTTCGAGGAGAGCCTCGCGTGGCTTCAGCAAGCCGGCCTGATTCACAAGGTGCGCCGCGTAAGCAAGCC
>JAQXQN010000102.1 GCA_029101185.1 Eggerthellales bacterium
GTCCACTGGCTCACCCCCGAGGGAGCCGCCGGATACGTGGTTGACCAGGTGCGACAGATAATCGCAGACTTCTCCGTGGCCCCCTTTAGCGCCCCTAGGAAGGTCTACGTGATCTCCCAGGCGGACAAACTGGGGGCGTCCTGCGCCAATGCCCTGCTTAAGGCCCTTGAGGAGCCTCCCGCCACCGTGACCTTCATACTTCTTGCGAAGAGTGCTGAGAGCGTGCTTACCACCATCAGGTCCCGCTGCCAGGTGGTGGAGTTTGCACGGGTGCCTGAGAACGTGCAGGCTCGGATGCTTGCTGCGGATCTGGACGTTTCGCCAGAAAAGGCCCGGGTGGCCCTGGACGTCTGCAACGGATCCGTGGAGCGGGCCCGGGCGTATCTGGACTCTTCGGAGATGGGCCAGATCAGGCAATGCGCGGTCTCGGTCATGGGCAAACTTGCCGCCAGCGATGACCTGGCCTGTCTTGAACTGGCCAAAGAGTTGTTCGAATCCACCAAGGGCCCCATCCAGGCCATTGAGAAGCAGCTTGAGGAGGAGCTTGCCCAAGACGCGGAGTTCCTGCAGAAAAGCGCCGTGAAAACCATTGAGACCCGCAACAAGCGCTCTGTGGGCCAGGCCAAGCTGATGCTCTTCGGGATTGCCACGGGAGCCATCCGCAGTTGGTTGCATGACGCTATGCTGGTGAGCGTGGGGGAAAACACCCTGGTCAACGAGGATGTGGCCCAAGACGTGGTGGCCGCCTCTGCGGCGGGAGTGAGTCGTATTTGTAGGGCTTTGGAGCGCGTTGACGCCGCTGACCAGGCAATCTCGTATAATGTGTCACCGCAACTGTGCTTTGAGGCGTTACTGTTTGAGATAAGAGAGGTCTTATATGCCTAATGTCGCCCCGGTGAGGCTGACATACAATCCTCATGTACTCTGGTTCGACCCCAATGGGGTCGATTTTAACCGCGGGGATGCGCTGATCGTGCGCACCGAGCGGGGTTTGGAATACGGAACCGCAGACTCGGACCTGAAGGAGGTCACGGAGGAGGATCTTGCGGCGCTGAAATGCGAGTTAAAGCCCGTACTCAGGAAGGCCACCGCCGAAGACAAGCTGACCTGGCAAAACCTGCAGACCAAGGCCCAGGAGGCCCTGCCGGTGTTCAAGCGCATGGTCGAGGAGCAGGGCCTTGAGATGCATCCGGTCACGGTGGAGTACCTCTTTGATGGGGATAAGGCCGTGTTCTATTTTGAGGCAGATGACCGGGTGGATTTCCGGGATTTGGTCAGGCAACTGGCGTCCCATTTCAGGGTCCGCATTGACATGCGTCAGATTGGCGTGCGGGACGAGGCCCGGATTGTGGGTGGATTTGGCCACTGCGGCCAGGAGCTGTGCTGCGCCCGGATGGGCGGGGAGTTCAACCCTGTGACCATCCGTATGGCAAAAAGCCAGGACCTTTCCCTTAACCCCCAGAAGATCTCCGGCCTGTGCGGCCGCCTGATGTGCTGCCTGCGCTACGAGGCGGACACGTATAAGGAGTGCAAGTCCCGCTGCCCGAAGGTGGGCGGCATGATCCATACTCCGGCCGGGGACGCGAAGGTCCTTGAGCTGAACGTGCCCCGGGAGAGCGTCGTCATCATGGCGGGGGAGAAGCGGGTGCTCATCCCTGTCTCGGAGATGGAGGTTGACCCGAAGACGGGCAAGCCCGGCATCGTGCCTGATGATGTCTACGACGAGGCCCTGCATGCGGATGCAACCGGCTCCCAGGTCATGGAGCTGTTCTCTACCCAGCACCTCACCGGTGCAGACAAGCTGGCATCCCCCTTTACCTCGGGGAGTGCAGGCGGTACAGGTGGATCGGGGGCTTGCGGCTCTGCTGCCAGATCCGGTTCCGGGCGGAAGTCTCGCAAGGGTGATAAGAAGGCGGATGCTGACGAAGCGTCCTTGACGTCTGGCAGGCGCCGCCGCACCCGCAATCGCGGCCAAAATCAGGGCCAGGATGGGGCCTTAGTCCAGGGTTCCGGCAAAGGAGGGGCAAAGGAGTCCCGTCGTGGGGACCGTACGGAGCGCACAGAGCGCACAGAGCGCGCAGAACGTACCGAGCGTGCGGAACGTGCGGAGCGTTCCGCCCGTCAGGACAAACTTAGCCGCGCCCCTCGGGGGGATCGGGCCAACGTTGAGGCCCAGGCTCAGCCCGCTTCCGTCCAGGCTCCCAAGCGGGAGCTGCGCCGTCGTCGCCAGATTTCTGTGAAGGGTGGGGCCGCCTTGGGCGATGCGGCACCTGCGAAGGAAGCCGTCACTGCGCGTGATACCGCTTCTGTCCGGGAAAACTCGGGCGCTAAGACCGCCGCTGACGGGACCCAGACCAGGCCTTCCAACGAGGGTCGGGCACGAGACGGCAGGAATCGCGACGGCCAGCGCCGCAACACCCAGTCCAATGAGGGCCAGGCCCGCAGCGGCAAGGCCCGTCCAGGCAGGAAGTCTTCCGGCCTTGCAGAGACGTCCGAGAACAGGACGCTTCGCCAGGCTGATCAGGAGGGCACTTCCAGGAGAAAGCCTCGTCGCCGCACCCGCAAACCTCAGGGTGGAGCGGAGTCCGGATCTTCGTCCTCTTCGGGAACCGCGGAGTCCTAAGGACTGATGCCCCCAGAGCGTTGTGGGTCTGAGGGGATGTGGAGGAAAGGAATATTCATGAGCAACCAACCGTTGGAGCATTCCGAAACCCTTGAGTACGCTCTGCTGACCGACCTGTACCAGCTGACCATGGCCCAGGGGTACTGGAAGAGCGGCAAGGGTGATGAGCTGGCCTGCTTCCACATGTTCTTTAGGGAAAACCCCTTCAAGGGCGGTTTTGCCGTGGCGTGCGGCACCGCCCAGCTTGCCCAGATGATTGACGGGTTTGCCTTCAGCCCCTCTGACATTGCCTATCTGGACAGCCTTGACGCCCCAGGTGGCGGCAAGATGTTTGACCCGGAGTTTCTTGACTACCTGTCCACGCTGCGTCTTGAGGTGGATATCGATGCGGTGCGGGAAGGCACTATCGTGTTTCCTATGGAGCCTCTGGTGCGGGTGTGCGGGCCCATTCTCCAATGTCAGCTGCTTGAGACCGCCCTGCTGTGCTGCGTGAACTTCCAGACTCTGATTGCCACCAAGGCCGCCCGCGTGTGTATGGCTGCGGGCACTCCGGTGGCGGAGTTTGGCCTGAGACGGGCTCAGGGTGCGGGCGGCGCCCTGTGGGCAAGCCGTGCCTCGGTGGTGGGCGGCTGCGCTTCTACCTCCAACGTGTTGGCAGGCAAGATGTACGATATCCCCGTGTCCGGCACCCATGCCCACAGCTGGGTCATGGCATTTGATTCTGAACTTGAAGCATTTAGGGCCTACGCCAAGGAATTCCCCACCAACTGCACCCTGCTCGTTGACACCTACGATGTGAAGCAGGGCATCCGCAACGCCATTACCGTGGGCCTTGAGATGAAGCAGCGGGGGGAGCGCCTTGCCGCCATCCGCATTGACTCGGGAGACCTTGCCTGGCTTGCCATCTACGCCCGCAAAGAGCTTGACGCGGCGGGGCTGACGGATTGTGGGATTGTGCTTTCCAATGACCTGGACGAGTACACCATCAAGTCCATCAAGGATGCGGGCGCCCCGGTGACCGCATGGGGTGTGGGTACCAAGCTGGCCTGTGCCTTTGACCAGCCCTCCCTCGGTGGCGTGTACAAGCTTTCCGCCACCCGGCCCCAGGCTGGGATACCCTGGACCGACAGGCTTAAGGTGTCGGAGTCCTCGGCCAAGCTGACCTATCCGGGCGTGCTTGACGTGCGGCGCTACTCCTTCTCCGACGGGCGTATTGCGGGAGATATGGTTTTTGACGTGAACCGTCCGGTCAACGATGAGGGCCGCATTGTGGATCCTGCTGACATCATGCGCCAAAAGGAGCTGGGGGATCTGACCTTTGAGACCTTGCTTGCGCCTTTAGCCCGCAAGGGAAGAAGCGTGTATGGTCCCGAGGACTATTCCGCCATGGCCGCCCAGGCCCGAGCCAAGGAGGGGCTTGCCCATCTTGACGAGTCCCAGAAGCGCTTCTTGAACCCCCATTCCTATCCGGTGGGGCTTGAGGAGGGCATGTGGCATCGTCGCGCCAACCTGGCCAACAAGCTGCGGGGCACCGAATCTCGTCGGGTGTAGGGACGCTAGTCGGGGCTCCAACCGGGGTTGCGATCGGTGGCTCCGATCCGTGGCTCCAACCGGGCTGCCAATCCGTAATCTCTGTGTGATGATGGCAACGGCTTGTGCAAAGGACGCTTCGCTACGTTACGCTCATACATCGTTCTTCTGAAAGGAATACCGCCCATGTCCGTGCAATGCAACCTGATTCTTGATTCCTGCTGCGATCTGCCCCGGTCTGTTATTGAGCGGGAGGGGGTCGCACTGATTCAGTTCCCCTACATGTTTGGGGAGGAGCAGCATCTTGACGACATGTTTGCTTCGTTTCCTCCGGAGGATTTCTACGAGCGCATCCGTAAGGGCGGTCAGCCTTCCACGGCTCAGGTGCCCATTCCGGTCCTGCAGCAGGCCTTCACCCGGGCTGCCCAGTCCGGGGTGCCCACGGTATATCTGGCCTTCTCTTCTGGTCTGAGCGGTACCTTTGCCACCGCCCAGCTGATTGCGGATCAGGTGCGGGAGGAGTACCCCGAGGCAGAGCTGCATCTGGTGGACACTGGTCTTGCCTCCATTGCCGAGGGGCTGCTGGTCTATGAGGCCCTGCGTCAGCGGGAGCGTGGCCTGAGCGCCTCCCAGCTGGCCCAGTGGGCGCAGGAGGCTAAGTTCTACGTGAACTGTCTGTTTATGGTTGATGATCTTGACTGCTTGGCCCGGGGTGGGCGTCTTCCCTCTGTGGGTGCGTACCTGGGTTCCAAGCTTGACGTGAAGCCCCTGGTCTCTTTTGACCTGGAGGGGCATTTGTCCATGAGCGGTGTGGCCCGCGGCCGTAAGAAGGCCATGAAGCAGATTGTGGAGGCCTGCGCCAGCGGTATGAATGTCGATGGGGGTCAGACGGTCATAGCTGCTAGTGCGGATGCCGCCAAGGACCTTCGCAAGATGATTGACATGCTTATCAAGGAGAATCCCGCTGCCGTAGTGGTGGAGTCTAGCATCGGACCGGTGATTGGCTCTCATGTGGGGCCTGGGATGGTGGCTCTTGTCTGGTGGGGCGCTGACCGTCGGGAGAGGCTGTCCATCTCCGACCGTATTGCTCGTAAGGTGAAGGGCGAATAGTCCAGACATGTCTGGTATGGACACGCCTGATGTCATACTGCCCTCCTGCTGCCAGCTGTGCCCAAGGCGCTGCGGGGCGGATAGGGCCCATGGGCATCGGGGCGTGTGCGGCGCAGCCGATGAGCTGCGCCTGGCTCGGGCGGCCCTGCACTTTTGGGAGGAGCCTCCCATCAGCGGGGATGCGGGCTCCGGCACCGTGTTTTTCAGCAACTGCCCCCTGCATTGCGTCTACTGCCAAAACGCGCGGATTGCCAACGGGACCTGCGGGGCGGACGTTTCCGTCTCCCGGCTTGCCGCCATCTTCCTTGAACAGCAGGCCCGTGGCGCTTTGAACTTGAATCTGGTGACAGGCACCCACTACGTGCCCCAGATTCTTGCTGCACTGCATATGGCCCGGTCTGCAGGGTGCAGTTTGCCGGTGGTGTGGAACTCTTCTGGCTATGAGACTCCTGAGACCATCGCACTGCTGGCGGACGTGGTGGACCTTTGGCTGGTTGACCTGCGTTATAGCCGTTGCGCTACGGCCCAGGTCCTGTCCTGTGCCCCGGATTACCCCCAGGTTGCCCGAGAGGCGTTGCTTGCCATGGCCCAGACCCCGGGGGAGATGATCGTGCGGGTGCTGGGCATCCCCGGGTATCTGGAGGATGCGGCGGAAAACCTCCTGTGGCTATGGCATAACCTGGGTCCGAAGCGGGCTACCCTCTCTCTCATGGGGCAGTACACCCCCGTGCCTCGGGTGGCCGATGATCCTAATCTGGGCAGGCCTCTTTCTCCTGAGGAGTACGAGGAGCTGTTGGATTTTGCTGACGAAGTGGGCTTTGACGGCTACTTCTGGCAGGAAGGCGGCGCTGCCCAGGAAAGCTTCATCCCTGATTTTGATGCCCTGGAGGGCGTGGAAGGTCCTGAGCTGGAGGAACTTGCCAATCTGTAGGCGTTCCACTGCACTGGCGCCACGTTGAAGGGCGCAAGCACGGATTCTAGGCTGCGCAAGGGCTTGTTCATTATATCCGTAGCGCGTATCTGCGGTTTTCCCCTAGGGAAAATGTATGTAATGAGCGGAGGAGCGCAGCGTTGGGAGGGGATGGGGACAAGGGAGCTTCGCCATGGGTGTAATTGAGCTGGATGTGTCTGGGCTTATTCCCTCCTTGCATCTGACCTTATAAAAAACTTCAAAAATGGTTATATAAATAAGGCCAGAAGAGGCATAGGATGGCTGCACACTTCGACATGAACAACGCGCTGAGAGGAGCACGAATGGAAATCACCGAGCGTCAGAAGTTGAACAGGCAGCTTGCCCAGATGTTTAAGGGCGGCGTGATCATGGACGTCACCACCCCTGAGCAGGCCCGCATTGCCCAGGCCGCAGGGGCCTGCGCCGTCATGGCCCTTGAGCGGATCCCCGCCGACATCCGCGCCGCTGGGGGCGTGAGCCGCATGAGCGACCCCAAGATGATCAAAGGCATCCAGCAGGCCGTGAGCATTCCCGTTATGGCAAAGGTGCGCATCGGGCATTTCGTGGAGGCACAGATTCTGCAGGCCATCCAGATTGACTACATTGACGAATCCGAGGTGCTCACCCCGGCGGACGATACCTATCACATTGACAAGACCGCCTTTGACGTGCCCTTTGTCTGCGGCGCTCGGGATCTTGGTGAGGCGCTGCGCCGTATTGGGGAGGGCGCGACTATGATTCGCACCAAGGGCGAGCCTGGAACCGGAGACGTGGTGCAGGCGGTCAGGCATATGCGCCTGATCCAGCAGCAGATCGCCCATGTGGCGTCTCTGCGCACTGATGAGCTGTTTGAAGAGGCCAAGCGCCTGGCGGTTCCCTTTGACCTTCTGAAAGAGGTTCACGATACGGGAAAGCTTCCCGTGGTGAATTTCGCTGCC
>JAQXQN010000103.1 GCA_029101185.1 Eggerthellales bacterium
ATGCGATCTTGGATGTCCGCGACCGCCTGGGTGCTGTTCTCGGCGTTGCGCAACACCGCCGTGGCAAAGACGTCCACCCGGTCGCAGCCGCAATACTCGGCCCTGGTCAGGTGTTTTGTCAGCACCGACGCAGCCTTTTCCACCCCGGCCTGGCTAAAGTGCCCCTCCGACACATAGGCAGACAGCCCCGCCATCTTTTTCTCGTCAAGTACGGCGCGAAAATCCCGCTTGGGCACGGGACGCGCCCCCCGCCTGCAACGGTCCAGGGCGGGTTTTTCAACTTCGTAGACCACCAGGCGCACTGAGTTGGACCCCAGGTCAATTACGGCGTATTTTGGCATGGCTCCTCCATGATGAGATCTTTGTGTTCATCCTAGTCCATTGTTTGCCTGTCGAAGCGTCCAGTCCCGCAATTTTGCCTGATTCTGACGTGGGGCTGGGCAGGACGCTTTGGCAGGTGATCGTGGCGCCAGCACGCTTCGCCACGCTGGGGGCGCGCTCCGACAGGGTTCGCCACGTAGGGGGCACGCTTCGACAGGGGCTATCTGCTATCATTTCGCGCATACTATTCGTCGGGATTGGTTCGTCTTGGCTGCTGCCAGGCACCGGGCCAGAGATGGGGGCAGAGATGCTTCGGGCGGTGGATTTTTCCGTTGAGGACATGGAAAAAGGCGAGTACAAGGTTCGGCGGGAGGAGCTGACCGAGCGGCTGGTGGTGCTTCAGCAGCGGGCTCGGGAGGCCGGCGTGGGTCTGGTGGTGCTGTTTGAGGGCTGGGACGGAGCCGGGAAGGGTAGCCGGATATCGGACCTGATGTACCACCTGGACGCCCGTAGTGCTAGCGTGCATGTGCCGGCGGATGTGGACCAGGCCGACGTCCGGGCTTTCTCCAGGCGCGGACATGGGGTCAGTGGGTATTTCCCCATGTGGCAGCAGTATTGGAAGGCCCTAGGAGAGCGTGGCGCCATTACGTTTTACGACCGTGGCTGGTACACCACCGCCATCCAGTACATGATGGCCAGGGAACAGGATGGCCTGCTTGCCCCTGAGGACGAGGCCCGCTTTGTTGAGAGCATCCGGGATTTCGAGCGGCAACTGGTGACCGACGGCTACGTGGTTGTGAAGTTCTTCCTTCACGTGCGCAAGAAGGCCCTGAAGAAACGCCTGATGAATCTCTTTGACGATCCCGCCACCCGATGGCGTGCCACTGACTCCAAACTCGAAAGCATCAAGGAATACGACCAGCGCCTGGAGTATTACGAGGAACTGCTGGAAAGCAGCAACTTCGGGTTTGCCCCCTGGACGGTGCTCAACGCCGAGGACAAGCGCCGCACCAACGTGGAGATCGCCCAGACTCTAGTTGACGCCCTTGAGCAGGCCCTCGAGCAGCGGCCCAAGACCCTTGAGAACCAGGCCAGTCGTGCTCAGTCCCAGTCTGAGTCCATGGCCCAAGAGGTTGCGTCCCTGGCGAAGCGTGCGTTTGAGGGCACTTCGTCATCCCAGGAGCTGGGATTCGTGACCCTTGAGGCCTGGGAGAAGGCTTACGGGCAGCGGATCTTCGCTCCCGAGTCCACCAGATTCCCTATAGTGGAGGACTACCCTCGGGTTGACGGGGTGGACCACGGGCTGAGCCTGTCTGAGGAGCAATATCGGGCTCGGCTGAAGGATTTGCAGAAACGCCTGTTCAGGCTTGAGAATCTCATGTATCAGGCGCGGATTCCGCTGATGATTATGTACGAGGGTTGGGATGCTGCAGGTAAGGGCGGCAATATCAAGCGGGTGGCCCAGGCCCTGGATGCTCGTGCGTACACCATCTTCCCCAGCCCAGCGCCAACAAAGGTCGAACTGGCGCACCCCCATCTGTGGCGGTATTGGACCAGGCTGCCCAAGGCCGGTCACGTGGGCTTTTACGATCGGTCCTGGTACGGTAGGGTACTTGTGGAACGCGTGGAGGGGTTCGCCACGCCGGAGCAGTGGGCCCGGGGCTACGATGAGATCAACGAGTTTGAGCAGGACCTGGTGGAGTGGGGCGCGATTTTGTTGAAGTTCTGGGTGGACGTGAGCCCTGACGCTCAGTTGCGCCGCTTTGAGGATCGGGCGGCGGATCCGGCCAAGCAATGGAAGATCACCCCTGACGATTGGCGCAACAGGGAGAAATATCCCCAGTACAAGCTGGCTATAGACGATATGTTCCGGCTGACCTCTACCACCTTTGCCCCTTGGGTGGTGCTTGAGTCCGACGATAAGAAGTACGCGCGCATTAAGGCCCTCGAGCACATTGTTGCCGCGTTGGAGCAGCGGTTGGGGTAGGAGGCCTGATGCCCTGGCGAAGCGTGTGGGCGTTGGCGGAGCTACCAGCCCATGGCGAAGCGACCGCGATTGACGGCCCGCGGGGCGAAGCCCTATGGGACGGCCGCGACCGACGGCCCGCAGGGCAAGCAAGACTGAGAGGAAGGAGCCTCATGTTGGATAAGAAGTCTAAGACCATGCGCACAGCAGGCGCTTGGTCCATTACGATGGGAATAACGTGCCTGGTGGTAGGCGTGGCCGTTGGGGTTGGTTGCATTGTGACCGGCGGCTGCCTGCTGGGCGGTTCAAAGAAGTAGTGTGACGCGGGCGGCCTTGGTGCCGCCCGCTTGACTGTCGGCAGCTGGTCGACCCTGCTATCATGGCGGGGTGTGCATCATTAACGATTCCCAGATTGGAAGACATCCATGATCGAGATAGTTGACTTTGACGCATACAATCAGGAGCCAACGCTTTCGTACGGCGGAGCGCAGGCTGCAAGATCCCTGTGCCGTCGCTTAGGATGCGCTCTCAACAGGCGTTTCGTTTTTTACCGACGAAAACGGGGTCCATATACACCCCTGTGAGTTCATTTCCTCGATGCAAAACGAGGATTGCAACGCCGCGGTTCTTCGCTTCATCGACAAGGTGGACATGGCTGCTATTCACAAAATCATCGACGACATTCCAGAAAGCGCCTTTGGGCTAACCGTCATCACCCCAGTTCAGAAGCAGTATTACAAGGACGTCATGGATGCCGTGTATTACGAGTGTCTTCTTCCAACCTCGGAAAAGCTTCGCAATGTCGAAGCGTCCTGAGCCCGCGCCTGAGTGTGGGCCAGGGTCCTTTCCCCGCCGTGCTATTGCCTGTCGAAATAGTCCTTGTCAGTGACGAAATACGTCCGGATATAACCGCTCTCCGACACAAACACAATCTCTCCGGTGTCGGCCAGGAAGAACACGTCGTCGCCGTCCTCCGCCTCAAGTTTGTGGAGCGCCGCAGGGTTGGCCACCACCGCATTGGCCGCTGCCAG
>JAQXQN010000104.1 GCA_029101185.1 Eggerthellales bacterium
GACCTGGACAACTACGTCGTCCACTGGAACACGAGGCGGAGGCAGGTTAAACTGAAAGGACTGACCCCGGAGGAGTTCCGGAATCAGTCCTTGGCTGCGTAAGTCTTTATTTAACCCGTCCAAGTTTTGGGACGCAGTTCACATTTAGATGCGGCCCCCCTTTTTTCAACACAGCAGGCTGCCGTTGAAGGATGGGGCTTACGCCCCATGAGATACCCTACAGTTCAGGCATACCCAGCACCTTGCGCAAGAACCGGCCCGTATGGGATTCTTTCACCTGGGCCACCTGCTCAGGGGTACCCGAGGCAATAACCTGACCACCACGGGTTCCACCCTCAGGGCCCATGTCGATGATCCGGTCGGCACTTTTAATCACATCAAGGTTATGCTCGATGACGATCATGGTGTTGCCATTGTCCACCAGCCGCTGTAGCACCTCAAGCAGCTGGCGCACATCCTCCATATGTAGTCCCGTGGTGGGCTCGTCAAGTATATAGAGGGTCTTGCCGTTTTGCCTGCGCTGCAGCTCTGAGGCAAGCTTTACCCGCTGGGCCTCGCCTCCGGAGAGGGTGGTGGCAGGCTGACCGAGATGCACGTAGCCAAGCCCCACATCGTGGAGGGTCTGCAGCTTGCGGGCCAGACCAGGAATGTTCTTAAAGAACTCCAGAGCTTCATCGACGGTCATCTCAAGCACATCGTAAACGTTCTTGCCCCGATAAGTCACCTGAAGGGTCTCCCGGTTGTAGCGCTGGCCTGCGCACACTTCGCAGGGCACATACACATCGGGCAGGAAATGCATCTCAATCTTAATCTGGCCGTCGCCCTTACAGGCCTCACAACGGCCCCCCTTGACGTTGAAGCTGAACCGGCCAGGGTTATACCCTCGGGCCTTGGACTCGGTGGTGGAGGCGTACAGGGCCCTGATGTCATCCCACAGGCCAATGTAGGTGGCCGGGTTTGACCGAGGCGTCCTGCCGATGGGACTTTGGTCGATATCCACAATCTTTTGGATGTCCTCGTAACCGGTAAGCCTATCGTAGGCACCCACCCGCTGACGGGCCCCATTGACTCGGTTGGACAGGGCGGGGGCAAGGGTATCGGTGATAAGCGAGCTCTTTCCCGACCCGGATACACCGGTGACCACGGTCAGGGTCCCCAGCTCAATGGACACGTCCACGTGCTTGAGGTTATTTTCCGTTGCACCCTCAAGCCTGATGGCCCCCCGCCCGGGACTGCGGCGGGCGGCAGGGACCGGCACGCTTCGACATCCGGATAGGTACTGGCCGGTGATGCTTTCCGGAACCTGGGAGAGCTGTTGGGGAGTTCCCGCGGCAACCAGATACCCGCCTTGCTCGCCGGCACCAGGGCCCATGTCAATGACGTAGTCCGCGGTGCGTATGGTGTCCTCGTCGTGCTCGACCACAATCACCGTGTTTCCCAGGTCCCGCAACCGATGCAAGGTCTTGATCAACCGCTCGTTGTCCCGCTGGTGCAATCCGATGGAGGGCTCATCAAGAATGTAGAGCACCCCCATGAGCCCAGCGCCGATCTGGGTGGCCAGACGTATGCGCTGAGCCTCGCCGCCGGAGAGGGAGGCGGTGGCCCGGGACAAGGTCAGATAGTCAAGGCCCACATCCACCAGAAAGTCCAGCCGAGCCACGATTTCCTTCACAATGGGCCCCGCGATGGCAAGGTCTCGGGGGCTGAACTCCAGGGACTTAAAGAAGGCCTGGCACTCCCGGGCGGACATCTCGCAGACCTGGTGGATGTTCTTGCCTGAGACGGTAACGGCCAAAATCTCAGGCTTCAGGCGCTTGCCTTGGCAGGTGGGGCAGGTCACGGTAGCAAAATAGCGCTGGTACTTCTCCCGAGCGGCGTCGGAGGTGGTCTCCTGGTAGCGGGCCTTGATCACCTCAAGGACGCCTTCCCATTCAATCTCCCATGACGAGGTGCGGCCGTCAACGGTGAGGTACTCCACGGGAATCTTCTTACCCGGCAGGCCGTGGAGGATTGCCTTCCTGGTTTTTGGCGAAAGGTCCTGCCAGGCAACATCCGGGTCATCCCCCACAAAACGGCACACATGCGCAAGGATCTGGGGATAGTAATTGCCCGTAGCGAAAATCTGGATGCAGCCCTGGGAAATGGACAGGGACGCGTCAGGCACCACCAAACTGGCGTCAATCTCCTCTCTGCTGCCGATACCTGAGCAGTCAGGGCAGGCGCCATAGGGGGCGTTAAAGGAGAAATCCCGAGGCTGAAGGGTGTCTATAGAATGGCCGTGGATGGGGCAGGCCAAAGCCAAGGTGAACAGCTGGTCCTTTGACGCCACGTCGGAAAAGCCCTCCGTGGTCTTTTGGGCATCCTGCATCTGGACGCCATCCGAACCCTTGCCCTCCTGGGGGTCCACCTGGTGGACTACCACCTTGCCCTCTGCGAGCTTAGTGGCGGTCTCTACCGCCTCGGCAATGCGGCTGCGGGCGGAATCCTTCACCACCACCCTATCCACCACAACCTCAATGGTGTGCTTATACTTCTTGTCAAGCTTGATCTCGGATCCGTCAAGCTTAGTCACGGTACCATCAATACGTACCCGGGAAAATCCCTCCTTAAGCAGGTCAGAGAGGACCTTGGTGTGCTCACCCTTGCGGCCAACCACCACAGGGGCAAGAATCAGCAGCCTGGACCCTTCGCCAAAGTCCATAATCTCATCGGTGACCTGGTCGGTGGTGCGGGCAGAGATCTCCCGGCCGCACTCAGGGCAATGAGGAACGCCCACCCGCGCGTACAAAAGGCGCAGATAATCGTAGATCTCCGTGGTGGTACCCACGGTTGACCTGGGATTTTTGGAGGTGGTCTTCTGGTCGATGGCCACAGCGGGGCTCAAGCCGTCAATGGAGTCTAGGGCAGGCTTGTCCATCTGCCCCAAAAACTGGCGGGCATAGGCGGAAAGGCTTTCCACATATCGGCGCTGGCCTTCGGCGAAGATGGTGTCAAAGGCAAGGGAGGATTTCCCCGAACCGGACAGACCAGTGATGACCACCAGCTTATCCCGGGGGATGGTCACGTTGATGTTTTTCAGGTTGTGCTCCCGCGCTCCCCGGATGATGATGGAATCGCTGGCCATCTGAACTTCCCTTCCTGCTATTCTCCCGGACGCACCAGCCCGGACTCGTAGGCCACCACCACCAGCTGGGCACGCTCATGCACATCCAGTTTGGACATGATACGGCCCACATGGGTCCTGACGGTTGCGGCGGAGATCACCAGGTGCGCGGCGATATCGTCATTAGTCATGCCTTTGCCCACCATAGTGATGATTTCCAACTCCCTTTCGGTGAGGCTGCTCAGCGCACCCTTGGCCGGATCCCAGGTGCAGGACTGGGCTCTGCTGCGGGAGAAGGTCTCCACGAGTCTGCGGGTGATGGAGGGCGCGATAAGGGCATCCCCACGAATAATGACCCGAATTGCCCGCTCCAGGTCCTCAGGCTCGCAATCCTTCAGCAAAAAGCCACTTGCCCCAGCGGACAGGGCGTCGTAGACATACTCGTCCGCATCAAACGTGGTCAGGATCAGCACCCGGGTGTGGCAGCCCGACTTGGGATCGCAGATCTGCCTGGTTGCCTGAATGCCGTCCATCCGAGGCATACGAATGTCCATAAGCATCACGTCAGGGTCAAGGCGCCCGGCAAGCTCCACCGCATCCTGCCCGTCTACCGCCTCCCCCACCACGCTGATTCCGGGAAAGCTGGACAGAATGAGCCTGAAACCCCGCCTGACCAGGTCCTGATCATCAGCGATGCACACGCGGACCTCCTGAGAAGTGGCCTGGATGGATGGCCGCGCCTGTGGGCTTGCGGCTGCGGCGGGCGCAAAGGCCTGTGGGCTTGCGGCTGCGGCGGGCGCAAACGAGAACGGCTTGGACGCTTCGTCATGCATGAGTTGCCCCTTCCAACGGGATGATGGCGGTCATTGCAAAGCCCTCCTGGGGCTGAGACTGAATATCAAGGGTGCCATGGAGGGCCTCCACCCGTTCGGCCATACCCGACAGGCCGTGGCCGTCGGCGCCCACCAGAGCCTCCGGCGAAAACCCGCAGCCGTCGTCTTGGTAGCGCAGGGTGGCACAGCAGCCGTCGCAGGACAGGCAGATGCGCACCGAGGTGGCACCTGCATGCCTGAGAGTGTTGGTGGCAGCCTCCCGAGCCAGGGAGAATAGGGCCATGTCCACAAAGGCGGGAGTGGAGCCTCTGTCATATGACGAAGCGTCCAAAACCGCAGACACGCCCCCTCGGCGCAGGTAGGAGACCAGGTCAGGCAGCCTTTCAGTGCCCTCTGCCGGGGATGTCTGGGCAGGGTCTCCCTCACGAAGTACCCCCACCAAAGACCTAATCTCCTCAAGAGATCCCTTGGATAGCTGCCTGATTTCTCTGATGGCCTCTTTGGCGGCTGCTGGATCAATGTCCACCATGCGCTCGGCTGCCGCAGCCTGAATTGCCACTGCAGAAAGGGAATGGCCGGTGATGTCGTGGACATCTCGGGCGATACGCACCCGCTCCTCCGCAACCCGACGGGCCATCAGCTCCTCATGGGCCTGGCGTTGCCGGTCTAAGGCAAGCTGGGACTGGTCCAGATACGCCCGAAACACCCTGACTGCCAGCCCACAGCCGTATCCCGCCACAACCAGCAGCACGTTTTCCGCCCTCAGCACCAACGAGAGGGTGCCCGCCCCTGAAAGCACCGGGGTCAGGGCCATGGCCAGGGCAGCGATGCCGGTAGCCACCCCGCCCTGACGAAGCCCCCGGTATCGGGCGATGGTGTAGATCCCCACCACGATGCCGATGACTGAGATGGAATACGTGGTCATATTGAAGGACACCGCCACAAAGCAGGCCGTCACCACCACGAACATGGGCCAGGGGGCACCCCGGCGCAGCACCATAGGCAGGGTGGCAAAGGCGGCGGCAACATAGGCATTGGTGTTGGGCACCAGATTAATCACCCGCTCTGCCCCGTCTATGTAATAGACCGACGAGGAGCCCAGATACAACTGCATACAGGCAAACCCGAAGCAGACCAGTGCGCAGGCCACATCAAATACCCAGTCTTTCAAGGTCATGGCGTCCTCGGCTTCGGCCAGGCTTGGGGTGACGTCATGAATTAGCAGGTCCCGCAGCGCTTTTGCAGAGGGTGCGGCAGAAGACGCAGGATGGCCGCTATCAAAGGCGGCTGCGTAGGTGGAAGGAGCCTCGTGTAAGGAATCCGTAGCGGACCGGGACGCTTCGACAGAAGACATCTGAACCATGCTTTCTCCCCTAACCTCGGGGGTGGGATCGGTGGTGCTCGTCTTTTAGGTGGGCCACCGACACATGGGTGTAAATCTGGGTGGTGGACAAAGACGAGTGGCCGAGCATCTCCTGGACGCTTCGCAGGTCCGCGCCCCCCTCCACTAGATCCGTAGCGAAGGTGTGGCGCATGTCATGGGGGGTGTACCCCGGGTCTACTCCGGCAAGCTGTAGGGTGCGCTTGAACATGATGCGCATGGAGTCGGCGGACATGGGGGCGGCCTTATTGGAGAGGAAGAATCGCTCACATGCGCACGCATCCTTGCCCGCCTGGGCAATCAGGGCGGGACGTCCGTGCCACAGATACTCGGTCATGGCACGGATTGCCAGATTATGGACGGGGACCTGGCGCTGCTTGTCCCCCTTACCCACAACACTCACCAGACCCTGAGAGAGTTTCACCTGGTCAAGCAAGAGCCCCGAGGCCTCGGAGATACGCAGTCCGCTGGCGTAGAGCAACTCGAGAATTGCCTGGTTGCGCAGGGAGACCGGATCTGTCCCAGACTTGTACACCCCAAGAATCTTGGCCATGTCTGAAACGGGAATCTTCCGAGGCAGACTTGCGGGATTCTTGGGACCCTGCAGCACCGAAACGGGGTCGCGAGGCGCGATGCCGGCCACCACCGCCCAGCTGAAGAAGCTCTTAAGGCTGGAAAGCCGCCTATTCAGGGTACGCCGAGAGTATTGGGCACGGTCAAGCTCTCCCAGATACAGCCGGGCCTGCTTATGGTTGATGGTAAGCGGGTCGAAGCCCCGCCGTGTTGCCCAGCGGCCAAAATCCATCAGGTCAATCCGATAGTTCCTGATGGTATGGGGGCTCGCCCCCCGCTCCACCTGCATGTTCCAGAGGAAGTCCTCCACAAGGCAGGCAAAGGCCTCAGGCACACTCCCCTGCTCAGGCACATGATCCTGCTTGGGCACATGATCCTGCTTGGGCACGCGCCCCTGCTCGGCCATTACAAAATCCCCCGCTCACGCAGGCTTTGACAGAACTGGTCCATATGAGCGCTACCCCGAGCACAATAGGCGGCGTAGCGCTGGCCCTTATTCTTTATTTGCTGGTCAAGGGGGGCAATAATGCCGAAGTTCACGTGCATGGGCTGATAGTCCACGGTTTGGGGATCCGTTGCATAGGCAAGCAGGGACCCGAAGGCCGTAGTCCGAGGATACTCCGGCATGTCTTCACCCTGAAGATGAGCGAACACCGACAGAGCAGCCACCAGGCCAGATGCTATGGCCTCGCAATACCCCTCCGTACCGGACACCTGGCCAGCAAGATACAGGGGCACGGCAGTCGGGGCCGAGGTAACGCGAAGAGTTCTGTCAAGAATCTTCGGAGCGCAGACGAAGGTATTGCGATGCATCACCCCATACCGAGCAAACTGAGCGTTCTCCAATCCGGGAATCATCCGAAAGACCCTTCTCTGCTCCGGGAAGGTCAGATTGGTCTGAAAGCCCACCAGGTTATAGGCGGTGCACTCCCTATTCTCCGCCCGCAGCTGAACCGCGGCCCAAGGACGCCTGCCTGTTGCGGGGTCAATCAGGCCAACTGGCTTGCAGGTGCCAAAACGAGGGGCATCCGCCCCTTTACGGGCTATCTCCTCAATGGGCTGACATGCGGAAAACAAATCCTTGGTTTCAAAATCCTTGGCGATGACCCGCTGTGCCCCAAGAAGCTCTTGGATGAACCGATCATAGGACTCCTTAGTAAAAGGAGCATTCAAGTAATCCCCCACGGAGTCCTGCTCATATCGGGACTGCCTGAACAGTACTGACATATCAAGAGAATCCGCCATCACCACCGGGGCAGCGGCGTCATAGAAGGCCAGATTATCCATACCTGTGCAGGTGGAGAGCCACTGCGCGAGGGCATCTGACGTCAAAGGTCCCGAGGCAATAATCACCGCGTCACAGTCCTGATCAGGTGCGCAGGTCACCTCTTGGCGAAAGAGGCTGATGTTGGGATGGGACTCTACGCGCCTGGTGACCTCAGCGGAAAACAGGTCCCTATCAACCGCAAGGGCGCCTCCAGCATCCACCTGGGTAAGATGGGCGCACGCAAGCACCTGACTGCCAAGGGCGGAAAGCTCCGCCTTGAGCATTCCCGCTGCACTGTCGGGCTTCATGGACTTAAGGGAGTTTGAGCACACCAGCTCAGCGCAACCGGAGCCCTTGTGCACCGCAGTTGCGACCTGGGGACGCATCTCAAACAAGCGCACCCTCACGCCCCTATCCGCCAATTGCAGGGCCGCCTCGCTGCCGGCCAGGCCGGCGCCAACTATGTTTACTGTCTTTTGCATCCTGGCAGCATACCACATCACCCCAATCTCTAACCCACCGCTCCCCAGCGTCCATCAGGGAAGCGTTTTATCACCCCCTGTCCTTCAAGCAGGGTCAACGCCGCAAGCATCCCAGGTACAGAGGAATGCAATGGGTTTTGGGAAGCCGGCCCAAATGCCGCCATTAACTCCTCGAAGCGCATGGGGTTTGCCCGCAGCGCCGCGATAATTCGACCATCGCAAGACCCGGTGCCCACTTCCCGGCCTCGATTGGGCGCTTCGCCGCGGGACGCTTCGCCAGGGGTCGATTCCCCACGGGACGCTTCGCCCTCTTCTCCATCGGCCCCATAACCCAAAGAGATGCGGGTGTCATAGGCTCGATCAAGACTCAATGAGAATTGCCCCGCGCCGTCCGCCACGATATCGGGAAACACCCTCCTGAGGAACACGTCAAAGGCCTCTTCGTCCACGATACAGCCCGCTCCCTGGCTGATCAGGGCATTTGTGCCCCGAGAGTTAGGCGAGAATATGGAGCCGGGTACCGCGAGCACATCCCTGCCCGCTTCGATTGCCTCATCGGCGGTGGAGAATGTACCACTTGGAAGCCCCGCCTCCACAATGAGGGTAGCCCGGGCAAGGGCTGCGATAATCCTGTTTCTTGCCACGAACATATAGGGCAAGGCAGGGGTGTTCCAGGGCCGTTCGGAGACGATCACCCCACCCGCGTCTACCACCTGCTGAAAGAGGCCTCGATTTCCAGCGGGGTAATACCTGTCGCAGCCCCCTGCGAGCACCACCACCGTCATTGCGCCTTGATCGAGGGCGGCCTGGTGGGCGAAGGAATCGCACCCGCTTGCCCCGCCGGACACGATTCCCACCCCTGCAGCCGCCGCCTTGCCGGCGAGAAGCTTTGCCACATGCTCCCCGTAAGGGGTGGATTTCCTTGAACCCACCACCGCAAGGCTTGGCCTGACAAGCACCGAGGCATCCCCGATACAGTACAGGGTCTTGGGAGGATTTTTGCAGTCTAGCAGGGCCTCGGGATAGGCGGGGGCACCCCGGTCTATCACCGTTCTAAGACCCCGAATTTGATTATCGGATTGTGCCCGGGCCATCACGCACCCTTTCTCACACGAAGCGCCATGGCTTCAAGCATATGCACGTCCTCCACCACGGCGGACTGGTCCAAATCTGCAATGGTGCGGGCCAGACCCAGTATCCGCACCAATCCCCGACCGGATACGCTTTGGGCTTTGCAGAAGCCCTCGAGCATCCCCTGGGTTGTCCCGCTCATGCGGCATCGTGCAAACAGGCTGGTCAGAGAGTCATCCTGGTCATCTTGATATCGTGTGTGCCTCCAGCGGGAAAAATCTTTGGCAACCCGCACGCCTTCGTAGAGCTTTGCCGAGGTAATAGGCGAGTCCTGAGCCTGCCGAGCGGCATCCCAGATGTTGCTTCTCCATACGTCCACATGGATGTCTATCCTGTCAAGGAGGGGCCCACCAATCCGGTCACGGTACTGAACCACCCGGGAAGCCGAACAAGTGCAGGGCTTTTCTGGATCCCCGTAATACCCGCAGGGACAGGGATTTGAAGCGGCCACCAACATGAACCGCGCAGGCATGGTCAGGTTTCCCTCGGCGCGGGAAAGATGGACCTGCCCCTGCTCAAGGGGCTGGCGCAAAGATTGGAGGGCCTTTGAGGAGAACTCCGCCAGCTCATCAAGAAACAGCACGCCATTGTGGGCTAGGGATATTGCCCCTGGGCGCAGGGGCGTGCCTCCCCCGATCAGTCCCGCCATGGTGGCGCTGTGGTGGACCGCCTGAAACGGTGGCCTGCCCTGCAGGATGGGAGAGACCGGCTCTCCGGCAACGGAGTGAACCATGGCCGTCTCAAGAATCTGCCCCTGGTCAAGCGGGGGCAGGATCGAGGGCAAGGCCCGTGCGAGCATGGTCTTTCCCGACCCCGGGGGTCCCATGAGCAGTATTCCGTGGCCGCCCGCTGCCGCCACCTGCAAAGCACGCTTCGCCAGGTCCTGACCGAAAATCTGACCAAAGTCCCCATCCTGAGCTTCAGAAGATCCTGGGACCATGGTCAAGGGTTGAAGGGGACCCGCGAGTAAATCCCGCAGGCTTCCTATCCCCCGCTGATTGAGCCCATCAAGATGTACCGAATCCGCGCAGGATGAGCTTGCCACCAGGTCAAGACCCTGCGCATGGGCGGCGATAGCGTAGGCTAGGGTCCCTCTCACCGGTCTCACCTTTCCCTCAAGGGACAGCTCCCCCACCCACAAGGACTCCTGCAGGCCATAGGGAGGTATCTGGCCCGATGCGGCCAGCAAGGCAACGGCAATGGGAAGGTCAAACCCAGATCCGGTCTTTCGCATGGAGCTGGGGGAGAGATTGATCACCACCTTGTCCCCAGGCACCGAAAACCCGCAGGCCCTCATGGCACAACGCACCCGCTCAAGGGATTCTCGAACGGCGGCATCTGGCATACCCACAAGAGTCATGCCCGGCAGGCCCCGGCTGATGACCACCTCCACCTCAACCGGCTTGGCCTCTACGCCAGAAATAGTCGCTGACGTGAGGCTGAACTGGGCGGCCACGGCACACCTCACCTACTGCCGAAGGCATTGATGAGATGGCGGACCAGGGCTCTGTTGGTAGGCAGGGCAAGGATGGATATCGCGTCGAAGCGTACGTTGCAGTCATCCCCTCGGTAATGCATCAGGTAATGGGCCGCGATACGCTCGTACCTGTTGCGCTTTGCGGGGGTGATGGCCTCTTCAGGAAGCCCCTTGTCCAGGCTTGATCTTGTTTTGACCTCGACAAACACCAGGGTATCCCCATCAAGGGCGACGATATCCGCTTCTCCGGCGTTACACCGCCAGTTCCGCTCGAGAATCTCATAGCCTTTACGGGTGAGCAGAAGACAGGCGGCATACTCCCCCTTACGGCCAAGCTCTTTAGGGTCATACATCCACTCGGGGATCTGTTGGTCCTCCCCTTCAGACTCCTGGGCAACCGCAGGCGAATCGGATCTAGCCGTGGGCGCATCAGCCCCAGGCTCCGGGGCATCAACCCCAGGTGCAGGCGAATCAGCCTCATTATCAGGCGTATCAACTCCAGATTGAGGCGTATTGATCGCATCGGGGCCACCAGTGCCGCCATCCTCCTGAGGCATGTATTCGCCTGACCACACGTACTCTGGGGCACCGTCAAATGTCGAATCCCGATCCTGGGAGGTGGCTTGGGGTCGTACTTCCTCTTCAGGCTGGCAGGCAAAGGTGATCTTTTCCGAACGTTGTTCCATGATGATCCTCTCTTATAGGGGCCGACTACCTAGTCAGCCTATGAGGACCATCTTTCAAATGAATGAGCGGTATCTGGACGGTTCCTTACCCGCGTCTCTGCCCGTCTCAATCACCCGGCACGTGTAATGCTCGACCACATTCCACGGCCTTCTCTTCATAACGTCGCCAGGAATACCCAAACTCCATCACGGCTTTCAAGCTTTTCTATCACAGATGCACCTGTTTTTTAATCCATTTGACCAGGCGATGACGGGAAGGACATCTTAAAACAGGGTCTCCTGGGTCCACGCGGTGCAAAAGGACGCCCGATGCACAGGAGTAAGCCCAAAGTCTTTGATTGCCTGGATATGTTCGGCACTGGCATATCCTTTACACTTCTCAAATCCGTACTGGGGATAGTCCAGGGCAAGCCGACACATGAGCGCATCCCTGTCCACCTTCGCAATTAAGGAAGCAGCGGCAATGCTAGCGCACTTGGCGTCACCTTTCACCACATTGCGCTCCCGAGGGTCAAAGCCCAAGGGATTGCCGTCAAGCAGGGCCACGTCAACGGAGATACCCTGGGCCTCCACTGCCGCGAGGGAACGAGAGAAGGCAAGCCGCAACGCAGCGCTCATGCCGTGCTCATCAATATAGTCAGGCTGCACATACTGAATATCCCAGGCCAAGGCCACATCCTTAATCTCTTGAGCAATGTGGGGTCTTGACTGTTCAGGAACCTGTTTCGAATCGTTCAGACCTGCAATACGGGGATTAGGAGGCAACACCACGCAGGCAACGCACAAGGGACCTGCAACCGGGCCTCTGCCCACTTCGTCCAATCCTGCTACCACGCATCCCGGAGCCAGATGCTCCTGGTACTCGTACATCTGCTGCAGCCTGGACGCTTCGGCATCCTGAGCATCAAGCCTACGGCGTGCTGTGGTCAAAGCCTGTTTGACGCCTTTACGCTCGTCGGCGGCAAGGGCACGGGCGAGCACCTCATACTGGGCACGGTCTGCGGTTTGCAGGTCCCGTTTGATTTCCGCAAGGGTTCTGGCCATCTGTACCTCGGTTCATGCTGAAATGGATACGCGTGACATGCCAAGTTCGGCACGAAAGCCGTCGCAGGACCAACTCCTACGACGGCTAAACAAGAAAGGGCCCGCCGAAGCGGGCCCCGAAGTCCTTAGTAGACCTTCTCCTTGATCTTCGCGGCCTTACCGACCTTCTTGCGGAGGTAGTACAGCTTGGCGCGACGGACGTCACCATGACGGGTGACCTCAATCTTCTCAATCTTGGGAGAGTACACAGGGAAGGTGCGCTCCACGCCAACGCCGAAGCTGATCTTACGCACGGTAAAAGTCTCGCGTGCGGAAGCGCCCTGACGGCGGATGACGTCGCCCTGGAAGACCTGGATACGCTCGCGGTTGCCTTCCTTAATGCGATAGTGAACCTTCACGGTGTCACCCACGTTAAAGGGGGCGACTTCTTTAATCTGCTGCTGCTCAATGGCGCGAATGATATCCATGGTCTCTTTCCTTCTTATATAGTCACATAGCAAGCGAATAATAATCACTGCGTTAGGCGCGATGCAAGAGTATAGTTCAAAGTCAGCAAACTTTTCAAGCCCTAATTGGTTTTCCCGTAGGTTTGTGGGGAAATGGTGCATCCGTACTCATAGCCCCATTTCAGCGCCGTTATGGCACTTCCCACTCAATAGGTGCCAAAAGGAACCGTGGCCTATCTGATGCTTCCGAGCCCGAAGCCCTCAAGCATCTCGCGCTCCCGGGCCTCCATCTCCTCCGCCTCCTGATCGGAGTGGACATGGTCCCATCCGCACAGATGCAGCAACCCATGGACAATCAGCACGCACAGCTCCTGCTGAGGCGTGGTTCCAAAGGTGGCCGTCTGCTCTCGGGCCACATCGGAGGCAATAACGATATCCCCAAGCAGGAAAGGCTCGTCTTCAGGCATTCCCGCATCCTCGTACACACCGCCAAGGTCAAAATCATCGTCAAACCCGTCGCACTCGAAGCTCAGCACGTCCGTGGGCCGATCGATTCCTCTAAAGTCCCTGTTCAGCGCATGGACCTCCTCATTGGTGGTCAGCGTGATGGACACTTCGGCACACTCAGGCTGCTGCTCCTGCTCAAGCACGTAGCGGGCCAGCCCTTCAATATCCACGCCTTGGGCAATATCCGCACCATACTTGATGTCAACGACGATGTTCATCCCGTCTCCTCTCTCATCCATCCTGGCCCTGCAGGCCCGCCCTTACGCCCTGCCTCCAAGAGACCCCAGCTCATAGAGGACCAGAGCGGGGGCCACCACTCCGGCAGTTTCCGCCCTCAGGATGTTGCTTCCCAAGGTCACCGGGTATGCACGGGCGCACCCCCGCACCAAGGTGTCAACCTCCTCGGCAGAAAGCCCGCCTTCAGGCCCCACCACCACGCAGACCCGGGCATCCTGTTTTGGCGAAACGCACTGAGTCAGCGCCGCATCCAGAGCCTGGGAGATGGTCTGGGTCAGGGGGCATTCCTCCCAACAGACAAGCACCGCGGTGGCATCCTTGAAGGCCGACACCACCTGGGATACGGTCATAGCCTCGCCGACCTGAGGGATATCCAGCCTGCCGCATTGCACCGCGGCGGATTTGGCAATGCTTGACCAACGAGCCCTTCTGCTTGCGGCCTTTTTCTCGTCAAGCTTCACCACGCACCGGGAAGACTTCATGGGAACAAACCCGCTAACCCCCAGCTCCGTGGCATGTCTGATCACTTCATCCATCTTATCGCCCTTTGCGATGCCTTGCACCAGCACCACCTGAGGGCCCTGCTCCGGAGCCTCAAGCCTGCGGGCGATTCTGACCAGCGGAATGTCCCGGTCAAAGTCAACGATCTCGCACTCAAAGTAATCCGACGCCGCATCAACCACGCTGATGTGCTCACCTCGGGCAAGGCGCAGCACCCGAGCATGGCGGGCATCCTCGTCAGAAAGGCGCAAGGGAAACACCTGGCTATCCTGAGCGCCTACCACCTGCTCCTCTAAAAAGAAATGATGCAAAGACACCGCAGACCTCCTCTACATCAGGCCAAACATGCTCAGCAGATAGGGGCCGAACACCACGGCACCCACCCCCACACTCACAAGAGCGCATAGCAAGGCGGCGGCGGCAGCGCAATCCTTCGCCCTCTTGGCGAGAGGATGCACCTGAGGAGATGCCAGATCCACCAACGCCTCGATAGCAGTGTTTGCGGCCTCAGCCCCAAGAACCATACCCACACACACCAACACGGCACACCAGGCCCAGGCCTGCACCCTCAGCACCATACAGGCGATTATCACCACTACGGCAGCACCAAGTTGAATGCGGAAGTTCCTGCCCTCGAAAGTCTGGGCAATGCCCTCAAAGGCGTATCCAAAGGACCTGAGTAGACCCGTTGTGTGCTGGTCTGGACGCTTCGTCATAAGTACGCAACCCTCCTGCCTACAGCACCACAGGGACAAGGTCCCCATTGCAAGCCCCGGGAGGGGCAGCAACGCTATGGTAGCTTTCCGTGGTGGCCTGGCCCCCGTCTTCAACCAGGACAAGCTCCGTGCTGCCCCGCCGAGCGGCAAGGTCCGCGGCCCGCAACTGTGCGGACAGCTCCTCAAGCTGGGCGCACCTGCTAGCCTTTACTTGGTCATCAACCTGGTCAGAGCGCAACGCTGCGGGGGTTCCCTCCCGCTTGGAATAGGGAAACACATGAATCTTGCTAAACCGGCACTGCCGGCACGCCTCAAGGGTCTGCTGAAAGTCCTGGGAGGTCTCGCCGGGAAATCCCACGATCACATCGGTGGTCAGGGACATGGCGGGCACCTGCTCATAGAGGCTCTCCACCAGAGCAAGAAAGGCCGCTGCGGAATAGGGGCGGTTCATCTGGGCAAGGATGCCATCGGATCCGGACTGCAAAGGCAGGTGCATATGCCTGCACAACTGGGGCCATCGGGTGGCAAACAGCCTGATCAGGTCCTGGTCCACATCCCCAGGCTCCACAGACCCCACCCGAATGCGGGTGGTAGGAGGCATCAGGTCAAGCAGCATCTCCACCAGACCAGCGAAGGTCAGGCTACCGTCGCGATAGGACCCCAGATTGATGCCGGTAAGCACCACTTCTTTGACCCCCTGGGCCGCAAGGGCGGACACTTCGTCACATATCTCCTGATGGGGACGGGAAACGGCAGGTCCACGGGCAATATGGACGATGCAGTAGGTGCAGGCGTTATCACAGCCGTCCTGAACCTTGACCCCAACTCGGGTCCGAAACCCTTCCCCCACTCGGTCAGATGAAATCATAGCGAATGCAGAAGCGTCGGGATCAGAGATGCCAGGAGCGGAAACGTCCGGTTTTGAAACGTCAAGACCAGAGATATATGCAGCCATCATCCCCTTAGGAACCACCCGCACCCGAGGCGAAAGGTCCTGATAGAAACCGGGGTCAATGGCCACGGCACAGCCCGTAACCACCACCTGGGCCAGAGAGTTTGCCCGCAGGGCCCGACGCACCGCCTTGCGGGTCTTCTTTTCCGCCTCTCCGGTGACGGTACAGGTGTTGACCACCACCACATCGGCCTGGGGCAAAGGCACGGCAAGGCCCCCCGCCTTTTGGAGCCCTGCAGCAAAGCTGTCGGACTCCACGCGGTTGACCTTGCATCCAAGATTCAGGATATGGAATCGCAATCCAGTCATGGACGAGGAAGCGTCATCAAGAGGCGACATTAGTTGAACGCATCCCTCAGCTTCTGCAGAGGAGAGCGGGGGGCGGCAACCTCTTCGCCAAACTCGTCAGCCACCTTCTTGAGCAGTTCCCGCTGCTTCTTGGTGACCTTCTTGGGGATGAGCACGGAGATGTGCACGTACATATCGCCGCGGATATCGGAGTTCAGGCGGGGCATACCCATGCCCTTGACCCGCACCACCTGCTCGTTTTGGCAGCCCTCGGGAATCCTGACCAGCACCTTCTCGTCCACGAACACGCCGTCAAGCTCAATGTCCGCGCCCAGAATGGCCTGGATGAAGCTGATGTTAGCACGGGCGTGAAGGTTGTCCCCCTCCCGCTCGAAGTACTCATGGGGTTGAATGCGGCAGGTGACAATCAGATCGCCGGAGCGGGCACCCCGCACGCCGGCCTCACCAAACCCGGAGACCCGCAGCTGCTGACCCTCCCTGATGCCCGCAGGCACGTCAACGGTAACGTGCTGACGGTCGGGAACCCGGCCCTGGCCCTCACAGTCCTCACAGGGGTGATCGATAACCTTGCCGGCACCGCCACAGGCGGGACAGGTAGAAGAAGACTGCATGTCTCCCAGGAAGGTGCGCTGCACCGTGACCACCCTGCCGGAGCCGTGGCACTGGACGCATTCCACCTCATGGCCATCCTCACCCAGACCGCTGCCGCCGCAGGACTCGCAAGGAGCCAGACGATCGTAGACAATCTCCTTCTTAACGCCAGTGGCCACCTCTTCAAGGGTCAGTCGCAGGCCCACGCCCATGTCCCGGCCCTCACGACGCATGCCGCCGCGGCCGCCAGCAGCCCCGCCGAAGAAGCTGGAGAACAGATCTCCCATGTCAAAGCCGCCGAAAATGTCGCTCATATCCACGTAGGAGCCGCCACCGGGGCCAGATGCCGCACCGGGAATAGTGCCGAAGCGGTCATACTGGGCACGCTTCTGGGTGTCACTGAGCACGTCGTACGCTTCGTTAAGCTCCTTAAATCGCTCCTCAGCGTCAGGGGCCTAGTTCACGTCGGGATGAAGTTCGCGGGCCTTGCGCCTAAACGCCCGCTTAATCTCCTCGTCGGTGGCGGTTTTGGACACGCCGAGCACGTCATAGAGATCTTTTGCCATGGAAGACCTTTCTCATTTCTACCTGTTCAGCTCGCTGCGAGCGGCTCGAACAGCATGTATAACCTTGGAGTAGTCCATACGGGTGGGGCCAATAACCGCCACGATGCCATGGGCGTCGGCCGGGCCGTACTGGGCTGCCACCACCGATACCCCGGAAAACTGGCTGCGGGGATTCTCCGAACCGATGAGGATCTCAAGATCCCCATCATCAAACACGTCCTCAAGCAGCCCGAGCAGCATCACATCGTCCTCAATAACCCGAAGCACCGGCAGCGCCGCCGTGGAGTTGGAAAACTCCGGCTTACTGAGCAGGGAGGGCAGGCCGAGCTTGCTGCTGCGGGAAGGCTCCCCTTCCTTCATGCAGGAAAACAGCTGGTCAAGGACATAGGCGCCCAGGGGGCTTGTCAGGGTGTCTACCAGGGTTGTCTCGGAGCGCATGGTGCCAATCTGCGAAGCGGTCTTCCCGCCAATGAGGATGTTGATGGAGTTTTGAATCTCAGCCAGTTCCTCAGGGTCCACGTCTTGATCAAACTCAAGACCCCTGTTGAGCACCTTGCCGCTTGAGGTGACCACCACCATCAGCGCCGTGCGTAAGCTGAAGCTGACCAGGGACACCTGCTTGACGGACCCGGCAAGGATACTCGGGGCCATGACCACGGACAGGCACTCAGTCAGGGATGCCAGCTGGGCGGAAACCTCATCAAGCAGCTGGTCGAGGCGCCCCGCCCGGGCCCGGATACCCTCAAAGCTGCCGTCCTGGGGGTTTTCGCACTCCTCCTCAAGCAACTTGTTCACAAAGGCCCGGTATCCCGCGTCTGTAGGGATGCGGCCGGCGGAGGTGTGAGGAGAGACCACATAGCCCTCCTCCTCGAGTATGGACAACTCGTTTCTTACGGTGGCTGGCGAAACGTGCAGGCCATAACGGTTTACCAGGGTCTTTGATCCTACGGGCTGGGCATTGGCGATGTATTCCTGCACAAGCGCCTGCAGCACCCGCTGCCTTCTGTCAGATAGCATGGATCCCTCCCTTCAAACCGTAGGCGTGTACTCTTCGTCAAACTGCGACTCTGCATCTTAGCAATCGAGGCGCAGGAGTGCCAAGTAATCCCTTCAACCGTTAATCATTCGATATAAACGACACATCAGCCCCATGCTGGGCATACGCCGCATCAAGGACCTGGTCAAGGACCCGGTCGAAATCCTGCGGAGTCACGCAGGTGTTGATAAGCCCCCGGGCCTTTGCCGCCCCCGGCACCCCATGCAGGTACCACATGGCATGCTTGCGCATGTAGACGATGTTGTTGCCCCAGCGGCCGGAGAGAAGGTGCGCATGGCGCTTGGCCATGGCCACCCGCTGCTCAAGGGTGGGGGCATCTGGCTCCTTCTGATTGCGCAGGACAGCTCTCACCTGGCCAAATATCCAGGGGTTTCCCTGGGCGGCCCTGCCGATCATCACCGCGTCGCAGCCAGTGGCGGCCACCATGGACAGGGCATCTGCGCCGCAGGTCACGTCTCCGTTTCCCGCAACCGGGACGGACACCGCCTCCTTCACCCTGCGAATGACACCCCAATCCGCCGAGCCCGTATACATCTGGGCCGCGGTGCGCCCATGGACGGCAAACCCGCAGGCGCCTGCATCCTCAAGACGCAACGCCAGGTCAACAGCACTATCCTCTCCCGCACCGTAGCCTTTTCGCATCTTGACGCACACCTTGGTGCCCGATCCAGCCACGGCCCGGGACACTTCGGCAACAATATCTGCGGCAAGATCCGGGGTACGCATCAGCGCGGAGCCGTCCCCCTTCTTGACGATCTTTCGGGCGGGGCAACCCATGTTGATATCAATGTAGGCCAAGGCAGAGCCCATCTGCTCGGCAAGCCAGGCGGCCTCCCGGGCCATCACGAAGGGATCGTGGCCGAAAAGCTGCACCGCCACCCTGTCCTCGTTTTCCGCCCGGTCAACCAGTCGCTGAGTGCGCTCGTTTGAGTACTGCAGCGCCATGGAGGACACCATCTCTGTGTAGGTCAGGTCTGCGCCCTGCTCAAGGCACAACTGCCTGAAGAACAGGTCATTGACCCCCGCCATGGGAGCAAGGAGCACCGGGGTGGCGCTATCGGTCTGGGGAGAGCCGAGCCAAAGAGCCGCGGCCGCCGAAGAGATGCCAGTGGTCATAGGATCCTCATATCAGATGATTCAAGCGCCCGAGGCCGAGCGCCAGAATAGGTCGAAGGCGTCCAGACTAGGGCGCCAAATCAGGTCGAAGGCGTCTAGACTAGGGCGCCAGCTCAAAGATGCGGCCGTAGAGCTCATTTCCCAGAAGCCAGCCGGAGAAGGTGGGCTTGAATCGGCCGTCCACATGCTCCACCAACCCGTCAGCCACCAGGTCATGGTAGACCTTCAGCACTCCGGGCAAAAGCAGGGCCGCCTCATTGACCTCCTGATCAGAGACGCCTTGGGTCATGCGCATCTTCATCATCAGGTCCTCAGCCCGCATCTGCCTGCGATCCAGGTCATCGGTTACGTGGTTGTCCTGCACCCGCATACGCCTGGACTCGTTCTGGGTCATGGTGGCGGCAGAATCCCCCAGTCCCAGGTAAGGAACGCCAGTCCAATACGCAATATTGTGGCGGCACTCCATACCCGGCTTGGCATAGGAGGCAACCTCGTAGCGATGGAATCCCGCAGGCTCAAGGACGTTTGGCCCCATGGCCATCATGAGCGCCTCAAGGTCCTCGTCCACATCAGGTAGGGTGCCCGCCACCACCATGTTATGCAGGGGGGTGTGAGGCTCAACCGTCAACGGATAGATGCTCACGTGGCTCACGCCCAGGTCAACCCCGCAGCTGATGCTGTCCTGGAATACCTCTGCGGTCTGGCCGGGAATGCCGCACATCAGGTCTATGGACACGTTGTCAAACCGCTCGCGGGCATCCGCCACCGCACGCTTCGCCCTCATGGAGTCATGGACCCGGCCGAGGGTGGAAAGCAACTGGTCATCGAAGCTTTGCACCCCGATGGAAAGCCTGTTGACCCCAAGGGCGTACACATCCCTAACAAGCTCAGGGGTCAAGGAATCAGGGTTGGCCTCCATGGTGAATTCCACCTGAGGGGTCAGGTTCACCGACAGGCCAATGGTGTAGAGCAGTTTGGTCAGGTGCTTGCTGCCAAGAAAGCTTGGGGTGCCGCCGCCTAAATAGATGGTCTTGATCTGGCCGAGCTCCCCTTCCTTTGCCTTACGACGCAGGTCAAGGACGATCCTGTCCACGTACTCAGAAATCACCGGGGAATCCGGGTCTACGGCATGGGTGTAAAAGTCGCAATATATGCACCTGCGCTTGCAGAAGGGCAGGTGGATGTAGAGGGCCTGATAGGGATCATGGGGCATGGGACGCCTCCTCGAGCAGGTTAGTCATCCACCTTCAGGATGGCCATGAACGCCTCCTGGGGGACTTCCACATTGCCGATGGACTTCATCCGCTTCTTGCCCGCCTTCTGCTTCTCAAGCAGCTTGCGCTTTCGGGAAATGTCGCCGCCGTAGCACTTGGCCAGCACGTCCTTGCGGCGGGCGCGGACGGTCTGCCTAGACAGGATCCTTCCTCCAACCGCAGCCTGGATGGGCACCTCGAAAAGCTGCTGGGGGATGATCTCCTTAAGCTTCTCGCACAGCACCCGGCCCCGGTCATAGGCCTTGTCCTTGTGGACAATGAAGCTCAGAGCGTCAATGGGCTTACCGGAAAGCAGGATGTCAAGCTTTTGCAGCTCCCCAGTGCGATACCCAATGAAGTCATAGTCAAGGGAGGCGTAGCCCTTGGTGCGGCTTTTCAGTTGGTCGAAATAGTCCATGATCAGCTCGGACGAGGGAATCTCCCAGGTCAGCTCCACCGTGGTGGGAGAAAGGTAGTTCATGTTCTGATACACGCCCCGATGCTGGGTGGTCAGCTCCATAACCGCACCCACGTAATCGGGGGGCACCATGATAGAAGCCCGCATGTAGGGCTCTTCCACATGGTCAATCTCAGAGGGGTCCGGCATGTCCTGGGGAGAATGGAGGCTGAGCATGGTGCGGTCGGTCTTGAACACGTGGTATTCCACCGACGGCGCCGTGGCAATAAGGTCCAGCTTGAACTCCCGCTCCAGACGCTCCTTAATCACCTCCATGTGCAGCAGCCCAAGAAAGCCCACGCGAAAACCGAATCCCAACGCGTGAGAGGTCTCCATCTCCCAGATAAGGGCAGGGTCATTCAGAGAGAGCTTCTCAAGGGCCTCCTTCAGAGGCTCGTACTGATCAGACTCTATGGGAAACAGTCCGGTATAGACCATGGGCTTGGCCTCCCGATATCCGGGCAGGGCCTCGGTAACGCCGCCCTGCAGATTAGTGATGGTGTCACCAACCCGAGCCTGGCTCACGTCCTTAAGGCCGGTTACCAGATAGCCCACTTCGCCAACACCCAGGCTCTCCAAAGGTGTCTCCACAGGCCGGCGGCACCCAACCTCCTCAACCAGGATGCGGGTACCCGCATTAACAAGACAGACCTGATCGCCCTTTTTAATCTGGCCGTCCACCACCCGAATCAGGGCAACCACACCCCGATATGGATCGAAGTAGGAGTCAAAGATCAGCGCCCGCAAGGGGGCATCGGGATTGCCCTGGGGTGCGGGGATCAGATGCACCACCGCCTCAAGCAGGTCAGGCACGCCCTCTCCGGTCTTGCCGGAGGCAAGGATGGCGTCATCGGCGGGGATGGCAAGGCCGTCCTCAATCTCCTCCTTCCCCCGATCGGGCTCTGCGGAGGGATGGTCAATCTTGTTGATCAGGGGCACGTTCTCAAGGTCTGCGTTCATGGCCATCATGGCGTTGGCCACCGTCTGGGCCTCCACGCCCTGGGTGGCGTCAACCACCAGCACAGCGCCCTCGCAGGCGGCCAGAGAGCGGCTCACCTCATAGGTGAAGTCCACATGGCCTGGGGTGTCGATCAGGTTGAACTGGTAGGTGACCCCGTCTTCGGAGGTGTAATCCACCCGAACGGCCTGGCTTTTGATGGTGATGCCCCGCTCGCGCTCAATATCCATGCTGTCAAGGAGCTGCTCGGTCATGTCCCGCTTTGAGACGGTGCCCGTTAGCTCAAGAATACGGTCGGACAAGGTGGACTTGCCGTGGTCGATATGGGCGATGATGCTGAAGTTTCTGATGAGTTGGGGATCCATGCTCATGCGCTGCCTTCTCACTCCCTCGTGCGATTCCTGCGGCGCAACCTCTGCGCCTGGTGATTTCTCTCTGCCTGCGGCCGTAGGCGCAGGTCCGATTATGCGCCCTTACTGCTCCTGGCGCTGGTACTCCCAGAACTCGGCGACATAGCGGTTGATGACCGCCTTCAAATCCGACATGCCTTGTCCGCTTTCCGACGAAGTGACCACCATGTCCACTTCGTCAGGGGCAAAGCCCAGTTGCTTGCGGATGGCGTTCATCTGCCTGATCTGCTGATTCTTGGACAGTTTGTCCGCCTTGGTCAGACAGATGACAAAGGGAAGCTCGCAGGCCACCAGAAATTCGATCATCTGCTCGTCAAGGGCGGATGCAGGATGGCGGATGTCCACCAGCGACACCACCAGGGCAAAGGCCCGCTCCTGGTTGAAGTAGCCTTCAATCATCTCCGTCCAGCGGCCTTTTTCTGACTTGGACACCTGGGCGTACCCGTATCCAGGCAGATCCACGAAGTCCACGTCCTCGCACTGGAAGAAGTTAATAGTGGAGGTCTTGCCGGGCTTTGAGGAGACCTTGGCAAGGGCCTTGCGGTTGAAGAACTTGTTAAGCAGGGAGGACTTGCCCACATTGGAACGGCCCACAAAGGAGACCTCTGGGCGCACCGAGGGCTTCAGCTGCTGGGAGGTGCCGTACGCGGCGGTGAACTGTACCTTGTTGTAATTCATCTATCACTCCTGACCGTTGCCTGACCTATGGGCCAGGGCGGAAAAATGCGAAATTGCAAATGATGATTGTACCGCAGGCAGGGCGATTTCCCTGTATGTTCAGCCCCTGGGGCCTAGGTATCGCGAAAAAACCCAAGAGTCGGATTTTTCTGTAGGATATGAGAATCCTTTGACGTGGGCGAATAACAATCGTATAGTTCTTTTTCGGCGCTTTGTCTGGGCGAATCGCCAAAAATGTCGACGTAAAGTCGTAGAAAACTCAAACGGCCTGTGATAGACTCTTGCAGCTATTGCATAAGGCCCTACACCGTTTCACATACTGGAGGAAAAAACAGTGGCTAACATTAAGAGTCAGAAGAAGCGCATCATCACCGCCGAGAAGGCCCGTATGCGCAACCGCGCCTACAAAGCAGAGCTGAAGACCGCCGTCCGTCGTGTCCGTGAGGCCGTCGCCTCCAACGACGCCGAGAAGGCCCTCGCTGCCGCTCAGAAGGCTTGCCGTCTCATGGACAAGGCTGCCTCCAAGGGCATCATCCACAAGAACCAGGCTGCCAACCGCAAGTCCGGCGTTATGGCTCTGGTCAACGGTATGGCCAAATAACTCCAGCCATCCTTTGCTTTGATTGACAAGCCCCCGGTTGCGGGGGCTTTTTTATGTCCTTATATCCCAAAGGGCATGACTTGACAGGCTGACACTATGACCTGGTCGGCTTTTTCACCACCGTATCAACCACCCAGTCAAGAAATACCCCCATGGCATCGGAGGTGGATTTCATGGCCCGCTCGCAATCCCTTGCGGAAGACAAGCTGCGCCGCAGCTCCGAGGTGCCCCATTTCTTGGCCCATCCGTAATGGTTCTTGTAGCGCCATTCGGGGGCCTTGAAGTAGGTGGCCCAGCTCTTCACATCCTTGATCCCCCGTCGGGCAAGGCCATGACAGATTAGTAGCTCCCTGAGCCGATTCTCGCAGGCGGCCATCAGAGCATAGGGAGAGGCGGATTCCATGGTGCCAAGCACCTTCAGACATCCCTGCAGGTCCCGATTGGCAAAGGCATCGGTGAAATCCCAGGTCTTTGCCTGAGAGGTGCGTGCGACGAGGGCCTCAACCTCTCGAGGGCCTACCGGCTGGTTTCCCACGTGAGAGACAGAGAGTTTTTTCAGCTCCGCGTCAATATGGACGGTGTTCTCCCCCACCAGCTCCACCAGCCGAGCCGCCCCATCTGCGCTTAGGACAAACCCGTATGCCGTAGCCATCTGCCTGACCTGGGCAGGAAGCTCGTACTTCTTAAGCGGGTCGCAGCCGATCACCGCGGTTTTACCCAC
The DNA here is from genome assembly GCA_029101185.1 of Eggerthellales bacterium. GTDB lineage: Bacteria > Actinomycetota > Coriobacteriia > Coriobacteriales > Eggerthellaceae > Slackia. The sequence goes on from JAQXQN010000104.1 coordinate 24,054, forward strand.
GGCGGCAGCAGCCTTATACAACCGGGTGGTCTTCTTGAGACCCTCAGCCACCATACACAGCACCGTGGTGGGGCAGGGCTCCTTCAGGTAGGAGACCAAAGCCTCGCTATCCGCCTTAAGCATCTGGTCAACATCGGTGACCACCACCAGCCGCACGTCACTAGCAAAGGGAAGGGTCAGGCACGCGCCCACAATCTCATCCCCGGACGCTTCGCCGCCTACGAAACTATCGCTATTAAAATCCAGATCGCAGACCTGAGAGACGCGGGTGCGCAACTTCTCAAGGGCCTTCTGTCGTTTCAGGCCATCCGTGCCAACGATAAGATATGCGGGAAGTAGGTTCTGTTCGCTCATGCCCGTAAGTCTACCACCGCCCGGGCAGCCCACCTCCCGCAGGCCCCAATCTTCACCCACGAACCCGGGGCAAACACTTACGTATACACCACTATCCCCTCCTCCCTACATACGCACGTGATATCCCCACTCAAATCTGTTCGGTACACATCGGCGCCAGCCTGGAAAAACGCCTGGAGGGTTGATTCAGCGGGATGTCCGTAGCGGTTGTGTGCCCCCACGCTTATCAGGCATATCGAAGGGTCCAGGGCACACGCCAGCTCAGGGGTGATGCCCGCCCTGCTTCCGTGGTGTCCCGCCTTAAAGACATCCACCCCCGCAAGGTCCGGATTATCTGCCAGCATGTCCTCTATTTGTTCGGCCTCCGCATCTCCCGTAAGAAGCACCCGGGAATCAGCCCTTCCATCTCCATTGGCATCATGGGACACCAGCAGACACAGGCTATCCCCATTGCCTCCATCCTCAAACTCTCGAGGCCCAATGACCTGACAGGAAAATCTGCCCACCTTGATGCACTGCCCAAGGCCAAGTTCCACCATCTCTGCGGGAGTGTCTTGGGTAATGGATACGCGCAGGTCCTGACAACCCTGGCATTGACAATCCCCAAGACCGTCTGCCACAAACACCACACCGCCAGACAGCAGCGGACGCAGCGCGGGAAGGCTTGCGCAGTGATCCGCATCCGGATGGGTAATCACCACCCCGTCAAGATGAAACACCCCCGCCCGGGCAAGGGCCGCGAGCAGATCCTCGTCTTGCTGCCCAGTATCCACCAGCAACGCACTCGAGTCACTGGTGATAAGGATGGCATCCCCCTGACCCACATCGCAGCAGACAATTCTGTCAGGGGCAAGCCGCAGGCTTACACCTGCACCGATAATCCCACAGACCAGCAAGCCCGCCATCACCCATCGCACCGTACTACCCCGCGCCTGAGGCCATAGGATCCACAAGGCGCAGACCCCGCATCCCAGGGCCAACCCCAATACCGGGCCATTGCCTGAAAGGGGCACACTCGCACAAGGCACGCACGCCATCAGGTGCACCAGAGAGCAGAACAGGTCTGCACACTTCGTCATCAGCCATACCAGGCCATCCCCAAGGGGAGGGGCAAGGCCGCACAGGACAAGGGAGACAAACCCGCCCACGATAAGCACCACAAACACCGGCGCGGCCATCAGGTTTGACAGCGGGGAGATAAGGCTGAATCTGCTAAACAGCTCCACCGTCACCGGAAGAATGATGAAATTAGCAGCCAGAGTGAGCGCCAGGCTTTGGATCAAAAACCCAAACCTTGCGCCAAAGGCCGCCTGCAACCAGCTTTCCAGAAGCGGAGTGAGCAGCACGATTCCGGCTGTCGAGAGTGCCGAGAGCAAGAATGACACGGATAGGGCGCTTCGGGGATTTACAAGCAACAGCAGGCACACACACGCCCCCAGGTTTGACAAGGGCGCGGCACGCCTGCCAGCAAACACCGAGCACAAACCCACCAATGACATAAGCGCCGCACGTAACACTGGAGCAGACAAGCCTGTGAACAGGGCGTAGACGGCATACACCCCAGAGAGCACCCCCACTTTCATCCTCCGGGGAGCATTCATCCGCCCAAGGAGCAGCCCAATTCCTGCCCCGACAATGCTTAAATGGGCCCCAGAAACGGCCACCATGTGGGCAAGTCCCACCACCTTCACGTCCTCATACAGCCCGCTTTCGCTCAGCGCGCCCCTGTCCCCCATCAGCACCGCACGCAGCAGAGCCATACCCGTGGATTGGTCAAGAGACATACGCTCCACCGCCCACCTGCGAAAGGAAAGCACCACGGCGAAGGGTCCTTGGGGCACCGAGGCGTCCAGGTCATAAAGGCGCACCTGAGCGCAGACCCCCTCCGTAAGGGCCCGCTGAGCCTGGATAGGGCTGACCTCAGAGATTTCAAGGCGGGCCCGAACCCGCTCGTTTGCCAGAAGGCGCCGCCCCTCATAGTGGCCGTACATCCTGCACCGCTGACCGTCGGGGCCAACCACCTCCACCGTACACTGCATACCCCCGTAGGCGCTCACCCGGGCGTCCTGTGTGGCAATAACCACGCAGGGCTCGTCCGAGCCTAGGGAAGCAATCCCGGCAGGGACTTGGGGCGTAATCGCATCGGGACAAATCTGGCACGCCCCCCAAAAGCCCAAAGCGATGCCGAGCCATATGACAACCGCAGCCACGAAGGTTGCAGGCACCGGGGGACGTGGGGGAAACTCCCTGCGCGAAGCGTCCTTTCCTACACGCATATCAGGTCCTTGACCTTGGCAAACTTCTTCTCCCCAATGCCGTCCACCTGCATCAGGTCCTCAATGGACGCAAATCCCCCGCTTGATTCCCTATAAGAGATGATGGCCGCCGCCGTGGCGGGACCAACCCCCGGCAGAGTCTCAAGTGTGGCCGCATCAGCCCTGTTCAGGTTCACCAATCCCCCCGAAACGCCGGTCTGCTGACCCGAAGAACCTGACCCAGACCCGCCCTGCCCTGAACCAGACGCCTGGATGCCTGCTGCACTGGAGCCTGCAAAGGGAGAAGAAGCCACCCCTCCCGATGCGTCCACCTCCTCCCGGCTCGGGACATACACCCGCTCCCCATCCCCTACTTCTCGCGCAAGATTGAGTCCATCAGCGCAGGCATTGCTGGAAAAGCCTCCCGCCGCCGCAACCGCATCCGCCACCCGTGCGCCCTCCATCAGCACATACACTCCGGCGGCGTTCACTTCGCCAGCCACATGCACGCAAATCCTGCCCGATTCCTGCACCTGAGCCTGGTCTCCAGGGGTATAGGGGCCCATCCGATTAGAAGAACCCTCATCGGATTGGGACCCATCGGAATCCTGCGGCGTCTCATCTAGGCCGCGCGACTGAACAACGCCACGCGCTACTTCACCCATATGGGATACCGCCTGGACAAATCCCTCGTCGGATTGCCCCCGACTGCCATATGAGAAGGACTGACCCTGCAGACTTGGCATGAAGGCCCAAAGGGCCGCCACCACGGCCACCAGGCCAAGCAGCATAGCCCCCATCACCTGGGGACGTTTCGCTATCTGGTCCCGAATACCCACGAAGACCTGGGTCCAGAATTGGGTTTTCGTTACACGTTTGCCGTCATATACAACCATGGCTGCCTCCTTAGAGACAGCCATGTTCTCAGGTCAATCTTTCAAATGGATAAGCGGCGCCTGTCAGGTTCTTATCACCCACTACACCCAGGGTCCATCACAGACCTTTCAAACTCCCATCACCGGTCTGCACAACCCCAACAGAACTGTCTCAGATTTCCCGCAGGATTCCATCAAGGCTCCCCTGGGGTTCCAAGCCCCCGCAGCCATCCAGGCCCTCCTGCGCATCCAGCCGCTCCCGGGCATTTCGGGCGTCCACGGCAAACCCGTAACTCCCATCAGGCATCTTGCAATAGGAGGAGGGGCACCTATACACGTGCTCCTCCGCGCTGCGGCACAACTCCTTAACCCACTGGTCAAGGGGAAGGGCTGCCTCCGCCTCCTCGATCTCGGCAATCTTTCCATGGGTCTCAGGGCTGCGGGGCATGAACAGGGTGCAGCAGTCCGCCGCAGGGGTGCTGGAAATCTCAAAGGTTCCCAGCTTCTGGGCGTCGGCGATAATTTCCAGTTTGTCGCAGCCAATCAGCGGCCTGAGAATCTGCATGGAGGTTGCCGCCTGGGTGCAGGCCAGATTGTCCAAAGTCTGGCTGGCAACCTGACCGAGACTCTCCCCGGTGACCAGCGCCTTGGCCCCCTCCCTCCGGGCAATCCGCGTTGCCACCCGCATCATCAAACGCCGGTAAATCAGAATCCGCAACTGAGGCGGGACCATTGCCGCAATCTGGCGCTGGTAATCGCCAAAGGGAACCACAAACATCCTGGCCACGCCGCCAAACTCCTCAAGCACATGGCAGATGTCATCCGCCAGGTACTCGGATGTGTCCACGGTCTGGGGCCTGCCGGAGAAGTGCACCGCCAGACAGGTAGCCCCCCGCCGAGCCATGCGCCACATGGCGACCGGAGAATCGATGCCACTTGAAAGCAGGCATACAACCTTGCCCGCAGTGCCCACAGGCAGCCCCCCAATTCCCGGCACGCTGCGGGCGTACACGTAGCAGCGGCCCTGGACCACTTCCACATGAACCTCCACATCGGCGCCTTTCATCCGCACCTTTTTATCGGGAAACCTCCCACACAGGTACTCCCCCACCAGTTGGTTCATCTCCATGGAGTCAATGGGGAAGTCCGTATGGCTACGCTTTGCCACAACTTTCCAGGTGTCGAAGTTCCCTGCCTCCCGCAGGGCCCGCTCTGCAGCCCGGTTCATGACCTGGATGTCTCTCTGGCATGAAAAACCGCAGCTCACTCGAGCAACCCCGGGAACCTTGCACAGCAGGTCCACGTCAAAAGACACCCGATCTTCACAGGCGTCATCCTTATATATGACCAGGATGCGACCGGAAATCATCATGACCCGTTCCACATAGTCCCGATCATGGAGCAGCGAGTCCACATTGTGCATCAGCTTGCGCTCGAATGCCTTACGGTTGTGGCCCTTAAGCGCCAACTCGTGATAATGGACCAACGTGATGCGCTGGAAGTTCTCCAAAACTCAACCCTTTCCCTGGTGGTGCCGATGAAAAAGCCCCCCGATTGCGCGCCAGGGCGCCATCCGGGAGGCTTTCAGATCATCCCCGCACGTAGCGTGCGATACAAGGCGCCGAAGCAAACCTCGGGCCAAGGCCGCGTTTAGTGCTCGGAGACGTTGATGGTGTCGGAATCGTAGGAAACCTCGCCACGGGAGATCTCGGAGAAGGCCATGGACAGGGGCTTTTTGCCGGATGCCTTGGCAATCTCCACCTGGCTGTCAACCTTGATGGCGCGCTCACGCTGGCCACGCATCATGTCATTGATGTCATGGGCCCGCTTGGATGCCAGGGCGCACAACAGGAAGCGGTCATTGTCCGCCTGGTCAAGCAGCTGGTCAATCTTGGGTTCAATAATGCTCATGCTCTAGTACCTCGTCTCTAGTGCCTTGTTCTCAATATAGGCAAGCAACGCATCGGCGCACTCGTCCAGGTTGTCGTTGGTCAGGCACACGTCGTATTTAGGACGGAGCTCCATCTCGTGACGGGCGTTGCCCATACGCAACGCGATCTTCTCCTCCGTCTCAGTGCCTCTGCCCCGCAAACGCCGCTCAAGCTCCTCCATGGAAGGAGGCGCAATGAACACCAGGTGGGCCTCGGGAATGATTTCCTTGACTTGAAGGGCCCCCTGAACATCAATCTCAAGGATGACCTGGTCTCCTGCGTTCATATGCTCAAGCACCGTGGATTTGGGGGTGCCATAGTGGCAACCGTGGACACACGCCCACTCCAGCAATCCGTCCTCATCAATCAGCCTGGAGAATTCATCCTCCCCAAGGAACTGATAATGGACTCCGTCAACCTCCCCCTCTCTTGGCTGACGGGTGGTTGCCGAAACGGACAGCCACGCATCCGCAACCCGCGGAAGCACCATCTGAACCAGGGTGCCCTTACCGGCCCCCGAAGGACCAGAAATCACAAACAGGTTGCCGCGACGCATGGAAACTCCCAATTAGCCCAGGCGCTCGAGAAGAGCGGCTTCCTGACGCTCGCCAAGACCCTTGAGACGGCGGCTCTCGGCAATCTTCAGCTCAGCCATGATCTTGGCGGCCTTTGCCTTGCCGTAGCCGGGCAGGGTCTCAATCAAGGTGGAAACCTTCATACGGCCCACGACTTCGTCGTCCTTCTGGGCCAGAACGTCTTGCAGGGTAACCTTGCCGGACTTCAGATCCTCGCGAATCTCAGCGCGCTTAATGCGGGCAGCCTTAGCCTTTTCGAGGGCGGCCTGACGCTGCTCGTCAGTCAACTGGGGAATTGCCATTTTCTACTCCTTAATATCATGCCGTTGTTTGAATCGGCGAAAGGGAATAATAACACAGCACTTTGGCTATGCAATAACCCAGGTCAAAGAATGGGCAGACAACCCCGCCCATTCTCCAAAAATGCAAAAATCGGCTCTGACCTGTGGACATTTGCTAAGATTCAAGCTCTTTCGCTATGGCGTCAAAGGCGGCAACAGGATCTGCGGCGGCGGTGATGGGCCTGCCCACCACAATATGAGAAGCCCCGTTGTCAAAGGCCTGGGCGGGGGTGGTCACTCGGGACTGGTCCCCTAAAGCGGCACCAGCGGGCCTGACCCCCGGAGTCACAATACATGCCTCAGGGCCAAGCAACTCTCTGAGCATGGGCGCCTCAAGAGGGGACGCCACCACGCCGGAAAGTCCTGCGGTCCGGGCATTGCAGGCCATGGCCCGCACCTGGTCCTCCAGATTGCGGGTAACCCCAGTTTCTGCCAGGGTTTCGGCATTCATGCTGGTAAGCACCGTAATGGCCAGGGTCACCACCTCTGAACGGGCTTCATTGGCAGCTTCCTGGGCCGCCTGCATCATGGGGATGGACCCCACGGCATGCATGGTAATCATGTCCGCGCCAGTGGCAATGGCGCTTGCGGCGGCACCTTTGACCTGATGGGGGATGTCGTGGAACTTCAGGTCCAGAAACACCTTATAACCCATCTCCTTCAGGGCTGCCACGATGGAGGGGCCCTCTGCGTAATAGAGAGTCATGCCCACCTTCATCCAGCTGGCCTTGCCCTGCAGCTTGCGAGCCAGGTCCAAAGCCTCATCCCTGCCGCAGTCAAGGGCCACAATCACCCGCTCGGTGCGGGACTGGGAGTTGAAATCTAGCACATCAAACCTCCGATCAGGTCGTTCACGTCGCTGACGCCCTGCTCCTCGCAATAGCGGATGATGCCGTCAAGGACGTCGTTTTCCGCATGGGGGTTGACAAAGTTGGCGGTGCCCACGGCAACCGCCGTAGCCCCAGCCAGCATAAACTCCACGGCATCGGTGCCGGTGCTGATGCCGCCCATACCCAGGATGGGCACCTTCACCGCCTTGTGCACCTGCCACACCATCCGCAGCGCCACCGGCTTTACCGCAGGACCGGACAGGCCGCCCACCACCCGGGCAAGCACGGGCCTGCGGGTCTTCGCGTCAACAGCCATACCCAACAAGGTGTTGATCAGGCTGATGGCATCGGCGCCGGACGCTTCGGCAGCCAGAGCAATCTCCACGATGTCGGTGACGTTGGGGGAAAGTTTCACAATCATGGGCTTGGTGGCCACAGCGCGACACGCCCCTACCACCTTCTCCACACTTGGGACATGGGTGCCAAAGGTCAGGCCGCCCGCATCCACATTGGGACAGGAGATGTTGATCTCATAGGCGTCGGCCTGGCCGTCCTGCTCCAGGTACTCAAGGACCGCCACGTACTCTTCGATGCTGTGGCCCGAGACGTTGACGATGGAGGGCACGCCCTGGGACTTGATCCAAGGCAGATCCACCTGGCACAGGTGCTCCACACCGGGATTCTGCAACCCGATGGAGTTAAGCATGCCTGAAGGGGTCTCGGCGATACGGGGCGAGGCATTGCCCTCCCAGCCGTGGAGGGACACCCCTTTGGTAGTCACAGCGCCCATGCGGCTCACGTCCACGAAGTCTGCGTACTCCCGGCCCGCGGCAAAGGTTCCGGAGGCATCCGTGACAGGGTTGGGCATGATAAGCCCACCCAGGTTGACCTGAAGATTCACAACCATTACCACACCACATCCTTCGCGTTAAAGACGGGGCCGTCCACACAGGAGCGCTTCTTACCCTGGGTGGTCTCCACCACGCAGGACAGGCAGGCGCCCACGCCGCAGGCCATGCGACGCTCCATAGACACCCAGCACTCCACCTGGGCCTCTTCGGCAAGCTTGGCAACCGAGCGCATCAGCGGCTCGGGGCCGCAGCAGTACACGCGGTCAATGCCCCCGGCACTCAGCAGATCCGCCACCGGCAGGGTACAAAAGCCCTTGATTCCCAGAGATCCGTCGTCAGTGGCCAGAATGGGGTCATGGCCAAGAAGATTCCGATAGCGCTCCAACGTCACCATGGCCTGCTGGCTTTGGGCGCCTAGAACCACCACCGGGTCATACCCGGCCGCCAGCAGCTGTTCCGTGAGCATAAACACCGGCGCCGCTCCCACGCCGCCGCCCACAACCAGGCTGCGTCCCTCAAGCACGTCCCAGCCCCTGCCCAAAGGCCCCAGGATGCTGGTGGTCTGGCCGGCAACCAGACTGGTCATAAACGTGGTACCCTCCCCTACGGTCTGATAGAGGATCTCAAGGGTACCCTCAGAAGCATCCACGCTCAGAACCGAGAAGGGACGGCGCAGGATATGAGCCTCATACCCGGGAATTTGCAGGTGGACAAACTGCCCCGGCTTGACCTGGCCGGCCATTCGGGGGGCCTGAAGCGAGAGCACGTAAAGTCGCGGTCCCACCATCTGGTTGCCCAGAATCAGGGCTGCTTCGTCAAAACGAGGCGCGCTGGTTTCGCACATAGCGGTTCCTATCTTTCCAAGGCGGCCTGAAAGACCGCCGCTCATACGCAGGTTGCACGATTATAGACCCATGGCGAAGCGTCCTGCCCCGCAAGGCCCAACCCCCAAGGCTAATCCAAGACCACGCCGTCGCTCATGACCAGCCGCCCGCCCACCAGCACGTGGGTGGCCCGCCCGGTCAGCTCCCAACCCAAAAAGGCGGAGTTTGAAGCCTTGGACTCAAAGTCTGCAGCGTCAACGGTCCAGGTCAGATTGGGGTCAAACACGGTCAAGTCCGCCACGGAGCCCGAGGCTATCTTCACCGGCTCAAGCCCGAGGATATCCCGGGGCGCCACGGCCATAAGGTCCACCAAATCGTCGTAGCCAATGATGCCGGGGGCCACCATCTTCGTAAGCATCAGGCCAAGGGAGGTCTCCAGGCCGATCATGCCAAAAGGTGCCAGCTCAAACTCCCGGGCCTTTTCCCAATCCGCATGGGGGGCGTGGTCGGTGACGATGCAGTCCACGGTTCCATCGATAACGCCCTCCATCAACGCCTCCGCGTCGGCTTGGGTGCGCAGGGGCGGGTTCACCTTCATGCTGGTCTCGTAGGCTAGGGTGATGTCGTCCTCAGTAAGGAAGAGATGGTGCGGGGTGACCTCGCAGGTCACCGGCAGACCCTTGTCCTTCGCCTGGCGAACCAAATCCAGACCTGCGGCGGTGGTGATGTGCTGGATGTGCAGGGGACATCCAGTAAGCTCGCAGAGCATGATATCCCGGGCGATCATCAGCTCCTCTCCAAGGGCGGGCCACCCCAGCATGCCAAGACGGGTAGAAGCCACGCCTTCGTTGACCTGGCCCTCTCCCACCAGACTGGCGTCTTGCTCATGGACCATGACGGTCTTGCCAAACATGGCGGCATAATCCATGATCCTGCGCATCATACCGGCGTCCTGCACGCCCCGGCCGTCATCGGTAAAGGCCACGGCACCACGGGCGGCCATGTCCCCCATCTCGGAGAGCACCTCTCCTTTCAGTCCCACAGACAGGGCTCCCGAAGGATACACCCGGCATTTGCCCACTTCGGCGGCGCGTTGCTTCACGTATCCCACACCCGCACCCGTATCGCAGACCGGGTTGGTGTTTGGCATGGCGCACACTCCGGTAAATCCGCCATGGGCGGCGGCCCGGGTGCCGGACTCGATGGTCTCCTTATGCTCTCCGCCGGGCTCCCGCAGATGGACGTGGATATCCACCAATCCAGGCACCAGGCACTTACCGGACAGGTCTATGACCTGGGCGCCCTCCGCACTCAGGCCGGTGCCAACGCCTACGATCCTCTCGCCATCAACAAGGACATCGGTCTCTTCGTCAATCTCAATCTGAGGGTCGATAACCCTAGCTCCCTTAAGCAGAAGCATTCTCAGCACCTCCCAACAGCAGGCACAGCACCGCCATGCGCACGCAGATTCCGGCATACACTTGATCGAGGATGACCGAGCGCTCAGGATGGTCGGCCATGTAGCTGTCAAACTCAACGCCCCGGTTGATAGGACCAGGATGGCACACGATAGCATCGGGCCTCATCAGCCGCTCCCTGTCCTTGGTCAGACCAAAGAGCTGGTGGTACTCTCGCAGGCTAGGGAAAGGCGCCCCTTCGAGGCGCTCCCGCTGGATGCGCAGCATGTAGACCACGTCAAGTTCGGGCAACACGTCGTCCAGATAGGGAGTCACGTAATCGGCGCCGAGCACGTCGGGGGCCGCGGGCATCAGGGTCCCCGGTCCAATCAGGGTCACTTCGGCACCCATGATCTTCAGGGCGGGAACTAGGCTTCCGCACACCCGGGAATGGGCGATATCACCCACGATGCCCACCTTCAGCCCCTCAAGGGTGCCCCTGCGCTTCCAGATGGAATACAGGTCAAGAAGGGCCTGGGTGGGATGCTGGTGCTTGCCGTCGCCTGCGTCAATGACCACCGCAGGGGTGTGCTGGCTAACAATGTAGGGGGCGCCAGCATGCTTATCGCGGATGACCACCGCGTCAATGTTGTAGGCGTTGAGGGTCTCCACTGTATCAACCAGGCTCTCCCCCTTCACCGAGGAGGTAGAGCTTCCCCCAAAGTTGAGGGTGTCCGCGGAGAGGCGCTTTTCCGCCAGCTCAAAGGAAGAGCGCGTGCGGGTGGAGGGCTCGTTGAACATGTTCACCACGGTCTTGCCCTTTAGGGTGGGCAGTTTCTTGACCTTGCGGCGGTTAACCTCCGCAAAGGAGTCCGCCATCTCCAGGATCTGCATGATGTCCGAGGCTGAATACTCGTTAATGTCAATGAGGTGCTTGTGGTTGAAGGCCACGGCTACTCCTTTCCAAGGGGTGCGGAACCGGCACGGCGGCCAGGGGCGATTTCTAAGATTTCCACGTCGCTGTGGCCGTCGGTCTCCTGAAGGAAGAGCCGCACGCTTTCGTCCCGGGAGGAAGGCACGTTCTTGCCCACAAAATCCGCCCTAATGGGAAGCTCCCGATGCCCTCGGTCAACCAGCACCGCAAGTTCTACTCGGGCAGGACGCCCCAGGTCCATGACCGCATCAAGGGCGGCACGGATGGTCCGTCCGGTATAAAGCACGTCGTCCACCAGCACGATGTTCTTCCCGTCCATGTCAAAGGGAATGTCCGTGGCGTGGATCTCAGGGGACATGTTGGTCAGGAAATCGTCCCGATAAAAGCTGATGTCAAGGCTGCCCAGGCCAACCTCCACCCCTTCAATCTCTCGGATCTTCTGGGCCAGCCTATGGGCAAGCACGTCTCCCCTGGTCACGATTCCCACCAGGGCAAGGTTCTCGGCGCCATGGTTGGTCTCGAGAATCTGATGGGCAATGCGGGTCAGGCATCGCTCGATCTCCTGACCGTCCATGACGATGGACTTGACACCCCTCTGCTCCGTCATGCGTCCTCCTCTCTCGTGGTCAGAAAGGCCGACTTCTTCACCCATCTACAGCAATAAAGCCCCAGGGACCCCTGAGGCTTTGCGCAAGTGTGTAGATGAATCCAAGGCCTTGTCGGTCTCTCTGTACCGTCTTAAAGGGTCACGGCAGAGTATACCCGCTCTTGGTCCTATACGGGAGATGAATCGGATGACGAAGGGAACTGATTAGGCAAACCATCCCAACGCCACAATGTCGGGGTTGAAAAACAGGTTATACAGGGTGGCCAGGGTCACAAACACCGCGCCTATCACCGCCATGCATACCGCCCATATCCGCTGACGGGCAAGGTAGGCCTCCTTGGTCTTTCCCATGTTCAGCCACCGGGCCAGGGCATAGGGCTGGGAGGCCACGGCAAAGACCAGCGTGACGGCCACCATACCCACAAATGCCAGCACCCCAAGGATGATGGCCAGGGGCGTGCGCTGGCAGACCGCCATCACGAAACAGTTGTCCGCCACCATCCACAAGGGGTAGAAGATGATGGCCACCCACAGTCCATGGGCAGGGCCCCAAATGGCAGGCATGATAAACGCCCCAAGATTAAGCCTAGGAACCCCCTCCATCAGCTCATCGGCTGCCTTCATCTGCTCTTTGGTCAGGCCCGGGGAGCCTGCACGCTCAGCATTGCTCATCAGCGTTGCACCTTTCAGTAAAGGACATTTCGTCATCATCCTGCGCCGCATCACTGGCCCTAGAGGCCAGGGTGGCGGAAAATTCAAGCTCGTCACTGCGGCCGTCGGAGCAAGGCGCGCCGCACACCTTTGAAGCGCCCATCGGGGGCACAAAGGCAGTCCCGTCGGCGTGGGAGAATCTGACGCCAAGCTCCCACAGGTGGGCAAGGACCGCATCGCACAAAAGCCCCAGGGCGTCAAATACCGCGGGGGTCAGGCCCTCGGTCACCACTGCGGGCGACATGTTCTCGGCCTGCACGCCAAAGCACATGCCCGAGCAGGATCCCCCCATCAGCTCCGCGGCGTTAATCAGGTCAACAAGCCGCATGTCATGGAGGGACTGCATCACATCGTGGCCGGCAATATCCTCAGGCGCGAACCGAAACACGGTGCCCGGCTTAGCCCCCGTGCCGTCAATGGCGTCAACGGCAATCACGTAATCGCTGGCCATGACCTTTGGCAACAGGGCCATGGTCATGCAGCCCGCATCCACCAGCTCAACCTCAGGGGGAAACGCGTAGGAGGACGTCAAATGGTCAAACACCGCCGGCCCGGCCCCATCGTCAAGCATGAGCCGGTTGCCAACGCACAGCACCGTGATATGTGAGAGCTCCTTCATGGGGCGCATTATAGATAAACCCTTCTAAGATAGAGAACGCGCAGGCACGACAGGCCTAATACAGCCCGCAATTGAACATGAACTCCAATGATTTCAGCCGTGACGAAACGTGCGAGACGCACCAAGACTGGCAAAGATGCAGGATCTCAAAGGAGATGCGCTCGGGAACCTGGGCCGAAACGATGTCCGCGAAGGTGGAGTGGAGCAAAAAATCCGCCCATCTGAGCACCTCTGCCGCAACGCGGCTGGTCTGGGCATACATCAGACATGACGGGCAAATCACCCCGCCCTCGGATACGGAGAAGGCCACGTCCTGGCGGGGGGCCATGTGGCCATAATCTAAGGGGGACCCGCAGCTCGCGCACATGCGCAGCTGGGGCCGAAGACCGGCAAAGGCGAAGGATTTCAGCAGATAGGCGGCACAAACCGCCACCGCATCAGGCACCGAAGAGGACCCGATGCTGGAAAGCGCAGAGCAGGACAGGTCATAGAGCCGGTCGAAGGCCATGTCCTGCTGGGTGATCTTGCAGGCAAGGTCTGCCACCACCGCCGCTGCAGCGGCATGCTCCATATCCGCACTGACCTGCCGATGGGCGTCAACCAGACGAGCCTCCTTGACGATATCAAGGCTCTTTCCGGATACGAGAAGAAGATCCACCTGGGCAAAAAGGTCTAGCCGGGCGGCAAAGGAGGAACGGGGCTTGCGGGCGCCCTTCGCCACCGCCCTGACCTGCCTACCATCCTCGGCTAGCAGGGTCACAATCAGGTCTGTCTCCCCGACCTTGGTGTTCCTGAGCACCAGAGCCGACAACGGATAGGTTTCCGACCCCACCAACCTGCCTCCTTCCAGCAAAAAAGATGCCGCCCGCAGGCGGCATCAACAAGGGCAATGAATCAGTTACTGACGCGCATGGCCGCCGGCAGGCCGAGCGTTCTCCTCCGCCCCGCGGGCGGGAGCCCCCGCAGCAGGACGGCCCGAAGCCCCACCCTGACCAGGGATGGCGGTGCGGCCGGAACGACGGGCAGCAATGCCGGGCAGCGGAGTGGCACAATAGGGGCACACGGTCCAGGCAGGGTCAAGGGCCTTTCCGCAGGTGCCGCACTGATTCTTCAGGCGGTTGTGACAATTGGGGCACAGCACGTAATCAGCCTCAACGGGGTAACCGCAGTTGGCGCACTCTCCGTACTGCTGCAGCTGGCGCTGCTTAAGGGCAACCTCCAGCTCCTGCTCATCCCGGTCAATCTGCAGCAGCGGAGGACGAAGCAGGCAGTACGCAATAACGCCCAGCAAGGGCACCAGGGCCACGATTGCCCACACGTACCATACGGTGCCACGCAGGTACGCGTCTCGAATGACCCAAATGATCGAGAGCACGTAGAGGATCACCAAGAAGATGATGACGCCTGCCACGGCCTGCTGAACCTGCTCGGTCCACAATACTGAAAGCAGTTCTTCCATACCTGTTCCTTTTCCCATGTCCACGTCGGGCCGTCAGGCTATCCGCATACAGCGGCCCGAAACACGAGCAGAATACCGCTGCATTGTATCAGAGATACCCCAGACAAAGCCTAGGCCTGGCAAATATGGAGGCCGCGTTGGGCAACCGTCACCTTGCCAGGCCCTGTATTGACCCTAGGACAGCTCTGCCAGCTGCACCTTGATTAGCTCGATGTGAGCTAGGAGCTCTTCCAGCTTAGCCTTGTCCTTCTCCACAATCTCAGGGGCGGCCTTTGCCAAAAAGCCCGGGTTGGACAGGCGCTTGCTGGCCTTTTCGGCCTCCTTCTCCTGTTTGGAAAGCTCCTTGTTCAGGCGGGCCACCTCAGATTCGAAGTCCACCAGGCCCTCAAGCTCCACGTACACCTCGCAGCCATTGACCAGGCTTGCCGCCGAACCCTTGGGTTTGGACACTTCAGCATGGGTCACAAGGCCGCAAAGCCGTGCCATGGACATAATCAAAGCGGACTGGGAGCGGATGATTTCAGCATCCTGGGCTCCCGCCTTGACCTGGACGGAAAGCTCTTGACGGGGGCTTAGGCCAAAGCGCGCCCGGGCGGAACGGGCCCCAGAGACGATGCCGCAGACCAGCTCCATGCTGCGCTCCGCCTCAGGGTCAATCCAGCAGGCCAAGCTCTCGGGCTCGGGCCATGCGGCCACAATCAGGGCAGGCTCCGCGCATCCGGCCTGGGAGGCGGAAGTGGGAAGCTGCTCCCAAATGGCCTCGGTCACAAAGGGCATGGCGGGATGGAGCAAGCGCAGGGCGGTGTCAAGCACGAAGAGCAGATTGCGCTGGGTCTGAAGCCTGACCTGGGGGTCATCGGAGCGCAGGGCGCCCTTGGAGAACTCGATGTACCAGTCGCAGAACTCGCTCCAGAAGAAGGTGTGCAGGCTGTTGGCCACTTCGCCAAACTTATAGGTGCTGATGCCCTCGGTGACCTGGGCAGACAGACGGGCAAGACGGCTGAATATCCAGGCATCGGCGGAGTTTGCCACCGCGGCGGGACCAGGGGTGTAGCCCTCAAGGTTGGTCATGACCAACATTGAGTCGTTCCAGATATTGGTGCCGACGGCCCGGGCGGCGTCGGTGCGAGGGCTTTCGAAGGTGCCGTCTGCCTTCTTCACCGCGTCGAAGCGAACGTCCTGGTTATTGGTGACCAGGGTCAGCAGGTTAAACCTCATAGCATCGGCACCATAGGTCTCGATCAGCTGCATGGGGTCTACACCGTTGCCCTTGGACTTGGACATGCGCGACCCGTCCTTGGCCAGGATGGTGGCATAAATCACCACATCGTGGAAGGGAATCTGGTCCGTGAAGTACAGAGAGCTCATGATCATGCGGGCGACCCACAGGGCGATGATGTCACGGGCGGTCACCAGCGCCGCGGTGGGATGGTGCCCCTCCATGCGCTCGGGGTGATCGGGCCAACCCTGGGTGGCAAAGGTCCACAGCTGGCTGGAGAACCAGGTGTCAAGCACGTCCTCGTCCTGACGCAGGGGCTGGCCGCACACGGGGCAGACCTGCAGGTCATCCATGGATGCATCCATCCAGCCGCAGTGGTCGCAGTAAAACACGGGGATGCGATGGCCCCACCACAGCTGCCGAGAAATGCACCAGTCCTTGAGGTTTTCCATCCAGGTGGTGTAGGTGCTCGTCCATCGGGCGGGATGGAAAGTGACCTGGCCGTTGTTGACCACGTCCAATGCCGGGCCCTTCAGCTTATCCACAGCCACGAACCACTGCTCGGAAAGCCAGGGCTCAAGGGTGGAGTCGCAGCGGTAGCAGTGCATGACGGAATGCTCGTGATCCTCAACGTGATCAAGAAGACCGTGCTCCTCAAACCAGGCGACCACCGCTTCGCGGCACTCCTCCCGGCTCATACCGGTGAATTGGCCGTAGCCCTCCACCACATGGGCGGTCTCGTCGAAGATGTTGATCTTCTCAAGGCCGTGGCGCTCCCCCATGCCGTAGTCATTGGGGTCATGGGCGGGGGTGACCTTCACGAATCCGGAGCCGAATCCCGCATCAACGTAGAAGTCGGAAAAGATGGGGATCTCCCTATCCACGATGGGCAGCATGACCGTCTTGCCCACGAACTTCTCCTTGTCGTGGTCCTTAGGGGACACAGCCACGCCGGTGTCTCCGAGCATGGTCTCGGGACGGGTGGTGGCAACCACGATATAGTCCTGGCCGTCAACCGGCTCGGTCAGGGGGTAGCGCAAATGCCACAGATGCCCTGCTTCGGTCTTGTACTCAGCCTCGTCGTCGGAGATGGCGGTGGTGCAATTGGGGCACCAGTTCACGATACGCTTGCCACGGTAGATCAGCCCATCGTGGTACCAGTCCACGAACACTTTCCTAACCGCCTTGGCGTACTCGGGAGACATGGTGAACTGCTCGTCCTCAAAGTCAACGGAGCAGCCCATGCGCTTGATCTGCTCGACGATAATGCCGCCGTATTCCTCTTTCCACTCCTGGCACGCCTCCAGGAACTTCTCTCGGCCTATCTCCCGACGATCGATCCCCTGCTCCTTGAGCTTCTTATCCACCTTGGTCTGGGTGGCAATGCCAGCATGGTCGGTGCCCACGATCCAGCGGGTGGAGACTCCCCTCATGCGGTTGAAGCGCACCAGGGTGTCCTGAATGGTATCGTCAAGGGCGTGGCCCATATGAAGGACGCCGGTTACGTTAGGAGGGGGAATGGTGACCGTGCAGTCCCCTACTCCAGGGTTGCGGCGGTAGTAGTTGCCAGAAAGCCACTTATCAAGCATCCTCTGCTCAACCGCGGCGGAGTCGTAATTCTTGGAGAACTCTTCCATCGTTGTCCTTCATCTTCAAAGGCGCCCGGGCCAAAGCCCAGGCGCGTACTTACGAAAAACCCTTATTTGAAAATACCCTAGTCCTGCTCGGGCTCGTCATCTGTGGCAGCCTCCGGCTGCCCATCAAGGCACAGTCCCTCTACGCCGTCAAGAATATGGGGGTCCGAAGAGATAACCGGGCAAGTGGTGCCCTGGATGTCCGTATCCCGAATGAGTACATAGGTGGGACCTTGGGAATCGGGCAGGTCAAACATCACATCCTGGAGCACCCGCTCACAGATGGCCCTCAGGCCGCGAGCCCCCGTTCCGTGCTCGACCGCCTCATGGGCGATGGCCCGTAGGGCCTCAGGGGTAAACATGAGTTGCGAGTCCTCAAAATCAAAGAGGCACTCGTACTGCTTGACCAGGGCGTTCTTAGGTTCAACCAGAATGCGCACCAGATCGTCCTCGGTAAGTTCATCAAGCGCGGTGATAACCGGAATGCGCCCCACGAACTCAGGAATCATGCCAAACTTGTTCAGGTCCTCAGGCAGCACCTTGCGCAAAAGGTCCGCGTCCCGCTCCTTCTTGCTCTCGGGCAGCTCGGAGGTGAATCCAACTCCCGTCTTGCCGATGCGCTGGCCCACGATATCCGGCAGCCCCACAAAAGCACCGCCGAGAATGAACAGGATATTGGTGGTGTCAATATGGATGAGCTCCTGTTGGGGGTGCTTGCGCCCACCCTGGGGAGGCACCGACGCCTCCGTGCCCTCCACGATCTTCAGTAGGGCCTGCTGCACGCCTTCGCCGGAAACGTCTCGGGTGATGGAGAGGTTTTCCGCCTTACGGGCGATCTTGTCAATCTCATCAATGTAGATGATGCCAATCTGGGCCCGATCAATATCAAAGTCCGCGGCGGTGATGAGCTTGAGCAGGATGTTCTCCACGTCTTCACCCACATAGCCCGCCTCCGTCAGCGTGGTGGCATCGGCAATGGCGAAGGGAACTTGCAAAGTCCGGGCCAGGGTCTGAGCAAGCAGGGTCTTGCCGGAACCAGTAGGGCCAAGCAGCATGATGTTGGACTTGGAGAGCTCCACATCACCGGTCTGGGCGTCTTCGCCCATGGAGATGCGCTTGTAGTGGTTGTATACCGCCACGGCAAGGGCCCGCTTGGCGTTGTCCTGGCCAACCACATGCTCGGAAAGAGCCTCATGGATCTGACGAGGAGTGGGCAGGGACTCTAAGACCTGGGATGCGGTTGCACCAGAAGAGGCTTCGCCTGCCCCCTGAGGGTTTGTGGCGCATGGGCGAGAGGAGGCCTTCCCCCGCGAGGGACCCGCGGAATCCCCGCGGCTGAGCACGTCGGAGCAGACCTCTATACACTCATTGCAAATACAGGCGCCATCAGGGCTTTGGATCATACCCTTGACCTGGTCTGCGGTCTTGCCGCAAAAGATGCAGCGCGCCTGGGTGTGGTCGTTGCCTTGGGAACGCATGGGCTAGTTTTCCTTCTTGGTTGCAGCGCGGGAGGTGATGATCTGATCAACCAGGCCGTACGCCAGGGATTCCTCGGCAGTAAGCCAGTGGTCTCGCTCGGAGTCCCTATGAATCTGCTCAGGAGTCTGGCCTGTATGCTTGGCAAGGATTCCCTCAAGCTTCTCACGGCACTTGCGCATCTCGGCAGCAGCGATCTCAAAATCGGTCTGCTGGGTGCGCTCTGCGGCACCTCCCATAGGCTGATGTATCATGATCTGAGCGTTGGGCATGATGAAGCGCTTGCCGGGGGCGCCGGCAGCGGTCAGTACGCTGGCCATGGATGCGGCCATACCCAAACACACGGTGGACACGTCGCAGCGAATGAACTGCATGGCGTCATAGATTGCCAGACCAGCGGAAACGCTTCCTCCCGGGGAGTTGATGTAGAGGGAGATGTCCTTCTCGGGATCAGAGCTCTCAAGATGAAGCAGCTGGGCGACAACCACATTTGCCACGTCATCGTCAATAGCGCTGCCAAGGAACACGATGCGGTCATTGAGCAGCCGCGAATAAATGTCATAGGAGCGCTCTCCCCGAGGGGATTGCTCAATGACGTAAGGAATGGTGTAGCCGTTATACGCCATGGTGCCTTCCTTTCCAAATACAACCTAGGCCCGCCCCACAGGTGAAGCGAGCCACAGGCATTACACACTATCTCGGGAGCAGCGCCCGCGTGACCAAGAACCTGTAACCCGAAGGTTCACTTCGCCGCCGAAATCCGACGGCTTGGTGCATGGCGAAACGTCCAGACCTGCTACCCAACTTGCTTCGCGGCCTTTCGGCCTGGCAAAGTTGCTACTCGGCGTCCTCAGGGGCAGAAAGCTTCTCCACCTCGGTTACCACAGCGGCAGCCAGGACGGACTCCATGGCCTTACCGCGGGTAATGCCCTCACGGACGGTGTGCAGCTGGCCGTGGGCCTTCCAGTCCTCGTACAGCGCGGCGGGATCCTCTGCGCCGGACTTGTCGAACTCCTCGCGGACCTCCTCATCGGAGACCACGATGCCCTCATGACGAGCCCATGCGTCAAGAGCCAGGTCATCGGCGACGGTGTCTGCGGCCTGCTTCTTCACGTCAGCCTTGAACTGATCGGCGTCGATGCCATTGGCAGCCAGATAGGCGTCAAGGGTGGTGCCGCGCTGCTGCAGCTGGGTGAAAAAGTCCTGGAGCAGCTGACCCTCCTGGTCGTCCACCATGGAGGCAGGGACCTCGCCCACCAAACGCTCGCGCAGGGCGGCCAGGGCGTTGTTCTCCATGATCCGAGGAATCATGATCTCCTTCTGCTGGGCAATCTGAGACGCGGTGTTCTCCCGCAGGACGGCCACGGTCTCAAAGCCCAGGTTCTCGCTGACCCACTCATCGGTCAGCTCAGGAGAGACCTTCTTCTTGACTGCGGCGATCTCAAACTCCACGGTACACTCGGTGGTACCACGCTTGGTCAGAATCTCGGAAATCATAGAGGCGTTCTCAGCGGGGTTGAAGGTAACGGTGCCGGTCTCGCCCTTCTTCAGGCCAACCATGGCCTCCTCAATCACGGCGGGGAACAGACCCTCGCCGAGGGTGTACATGCGCTCCTGGGCGGTGAGGACGGAAACCTCTGCGCCGTCCTGGTCGGTGGCCTTGGTGGTCACCTCAATGGTGGAGTCAGCCTTGACCTTAGTGTTGGCGGGAGAATTCTTGTACTCGAAGTAGTAGTCAGCGATAGCGGCCAGCTGCTCGTCAATCTCCTCCTCGGTGGCAGTCTTGAAGGGAACCTCAATGGCCACGGGGTCGTAGCTGGACAGCTCCAGAGCAGGCTTGAGCTGCAGCTCCACGGAGTAGGTGAAGTCCTCACCCTCAACCACCAGAGCGTCAATCTGCTCGAACTTGGGCTGAGCGATGATATTCAGGTCCTCAGCGTCTACGGCCAGAGGATAGGTCTCGTTCAGCACGTCATCGGTGACCTGGGCACGGACGGCCTCCTTGCCCATGGCATTGTCAATGATCTGACGGGGCACATGGCCAGGGCGGAATCCGGGGAAGCGGTACTTAGTGCCGTACTCCTTGTACAGCTTCTTGATACGTGCGCTGATCTCGGAAGCCTCAACGGTCACCGTGAGCTTGGTGGCGCCGGACTCAAGAACCTCTACGTTGGTTTTCAACTTGTCCTCCATCTAATGTTCTATAGAGCCCGCCGGGCGGGCACATTACCTCACAAAGCCGCGGCACCATGCACAGGGCCGCCGCTAGGGCGCGAATGGTGCGGGCGAAAGGACTTGAACCTTCACGGGTTTCCCCGCCAGAACCTAAATCTGGTGCGTCTGCCAATTCCGCCACGCCCGCACATATGCGCATCGCGCGCCCTCGGGCACGCGAACGAACATAATAGCAAAAGAACGCCCTGCTGCCATAGACAATAGGGATTCTCATAAATCCCCCGCTGAATGCAGCTACCGAATGCAGCTACCAATGCATCTGCCGAATACAGCCGCCCTGTCCCCTAAGGCAAAACGGGCCCACAAAGCACCGACAGGGCGTGGTGGTGCAGCTCCACGTCAAACTCCCTGCCCGCGAACGCTTCGCCATCTATCTGAGCGGGAGGCTCCTGGTCAAAGGACAGATGGATCCTGCTGGCCGTATGGAACCTGAACTTGCTGGACAGACCCACGTGCTTACCCTCCTTTGCCATGAGGAACAGCACCGAGGCCTTGGGAAGAGAGCAGGGCCCCTCAAAGAAGCACAGGTCAAACATGCCATCCGACATATCCGCGCCCGGGGTGACCTTGAAGCCGCCTCCGTAGGTGGGACCGTTTTGGACCGCCATCAGGATAAAGGAGCCGCGGCGGGGCTCCTCGTCGTCAAGGGTGTAGGTGCAGCCGTAGGAATCCCGATGGAAGAGGATCTGGTTGACCCCCTCCTCCACAAACAGCACCGTGCCCTCCCTACCGGTCCGCATGCGACGTTGGTGGGTGCCCATGGCGATGGCGGCGTCAAGCCCAAATGAGAGGGTCTCTATGAAGAAGCGACCGTTGCACTCCCCTATGTCTATGGGCTTGACCTGGCCCTGGAAAAGCTGCTCGAGGGCCAGGCTCACATCAAGGCTCATCCCGAGGCTTCGGGCGGTGTCATTGCCGTTGCCAAAGGGGATGACGCCGAGGGTGGGACGCAGCGCCTCTGGAATCTGCATAAGGCCGTTGACCGTCTCATGGATGACGCCATCACCCCCACAGACAAGGACCGTGTGATAGCCCGTGGCGCACTGGGCAAGATAGGTGGCATGCCCGGGCTTTTCGGTTTTGCGCACATCAAGGCAATCCACATACCCCGCGGCACGGGCCCAATCGGACACCTCTTCTATCCGCTCTGCCCCCACAAGGGCGCGGCCGTTGCGGGATTGGGGGTTCACAATGACAAGGGTCCGTCCCAGCTTTGACATTCCTGCTCCTGTCCTGGCCTATGAGGAGAAATGGCGCCCTTTCAGGGTCAGCCAATTATATGCCCAATGACGCCTTTCTCAGCGCAGATACCCTTACGGCTCCAAGAACAACGAAGGGGCCCGAACTAGGGGCCCCTTCTAGAAAGAACGGATGCTACTGCTGCCAAGGCTGAGGCGGGTTTTGCGCATACTGGGCCCGGGCGTTGGCCTCCGCAACCCACTCAGGAGCAAACCGGGAAACCCAGATGCCCAACGCCCTGCAGATGACCAGGGAGCACACCACGTCCACCACGGCAAGGACGAGCGCAAGGACGATGCACAGCACGATGGTGACCACGGTCATCACCCCAAAGCTCGGGGCCATGTACGGATAGGACTCCAAAGCCAGAGCCCCCATGCCCACCGCGTCAATCAGGGAGATGGAGATCAACACCCCGGCAATAGTGGAGATGGCCGCCACCAGGGCCATGGTAATGAGGGTGGGAATCCAGAAGCAGGCAAGCACGCTGCCCGCCCCCCGCTTGAGAATCTCCCAGATGCGACCGAGGCTAAAGGCGGCAGCAAAGTCATTGACGGTGGCCATGTACACAAGGGCCAGCTCCACAGGACCCATAAGGGCAAGGGCGGCAACAAATCCCACAAAAGGAACCATGTCAAGGACCAGGTAGGCCACCCCGGCAACCAGATACACCAGGAAGGCGAAGAATCCAAGGACGAAGCCCCTCTCCGCAAAGATGCGCTCAGGCAGATCGGGACGGGCGGCTAGAGCCGCATCCTTCGCAAAACGCAGGCGATACCCGATCACCACGAAATTGAGCACCGGCACAATGGAGAGCAGGGCGAGAAGCAGAGACTTCCCGAACCAGCCCTTGCTTTTTACCAGGTCATTCCAGGCCTGGGAGAGAATGCCGTCTCCAGAGGCGTACACCCCGCCCCCATAGGGCTGCTGGCCCGGGTGGGGCTGTTGACCCGCATAGGGCTGCTGATACCCGTAGGGCTGCTGGTAATCCTGCTGGAAGGGAGGCTGCTGATAGGTCGAGTGCTGGTAGGATGTCTGGGCGGGTTGGGCCGCAGGGATCCAACCTTCAGTGACCTGGGCCTGGGGCACCTGGGCAGGTGCAGCATCATAGGCATGAAGGGACGCGCCGCATTGGGGACAGAAGGCCGAGCCTTCAGGACAGGACGCGCCGCACTGGAAGCATGTGGACATGGTGTTCTCCAATCGCAAATGTATAGGAATGGAAAAAGTATACCCCTCGCATTTTTCGCAAGGGGTACATGAGCGCAAAGTCATGGGGGTGGAAAGCAAGCGTAACCGCTCCGTTACTACACCCGGTAGATAAACAACCCGCAGCGGGCCTTAGGAGAAAACCAGGTGGATTTGGGAGGCATAAGCCCGCCTTCATCGGCAACCGCAAACAGGTCCTGGATGTCTGTGGGATACAGCAGGAAGGAAACGGCAGCGGGCTCCCCGTTGATAACCCGGTTTTCCAGATCTTCAATGGGCCGGGTGCCCCGCACGAAATCAAGCCGCTTGTCAGTACGGGGGTCCTTGATGCCCAGTATGGGATCAAGCAGCCGGTTTTGAAGGATGGACACGTCAAGCCTGTCCACCAGGCTCTCTTCAAGCTCCGCCCGGGTGTACTCAAGCCGATACCAGCTACCCCCCAGGTACATGCCCATAATGCCGCGGCGCTCGGGCTTGATCCTGCCAGGCAGCGGCCCGGTGACGGTAAACTCCTCGCCCACCTTTGCCAGGAATTCATCAGGGGTAAGCCCACCCAGGTCTGAGACGGAGCGGTTGTACTCAAACACGGTCAGCTGGTCATCGGGAAACACGATGGACATGACGTAGTCAGAGGGCAACTTCTCGCCAGCGGCAAGGCTTCCCGATTCCAGGGCGGCCCTGCGAGCGGCAATACCGCTACGACGGGCTGCGGCAGAGCGGTGATGCCCGTCGGCAATGAACAATTCGGGGATCTGGGCCAGGGCGACCTTGAGCTCATTAACGTCGTCAGGGTCGCTTACCTTCCACACCGCGTTACGGATACCGGTAAGCACGAAATCATAAATGGGCGCATCCCGGGTGACGATAGACTCCACGATGGCAGGGACCCTGCTCTCACAGCCCCGATACGCCAAAAACAGGGCGGCGGTTTGGGCGCCGCACGCTTCGACATGCCTGATGACCCCGTCCTCCTTGTCGGTGCGGGTGTCCTCATGCTTCTTGACCGCGCCTTTCTCGTACTCGTCAATGGACAGGCAGCCCACCACGCCGGTCTGGCTCTTGCCATTGGGAAGCACCATCATATACAGATAGTAGGAGGGCTCCTGGTCATCTATCAGGCTACCGTCGGAGAGCATCTCCGCTATCAGGCTTTGGGCCGCTTCCACCCCTGCGTCGGGGCGCCAATCGGCGGTTCCGGGAAACTCCATGGCCGCAGCGTCAAGGTGCATAAACGACCTCGGGTTGGTCCTCAGCTCCTCAACCACCTCCTGGTCAGAGAAGGTGTCAACGGGCATGGTGGACTGCACGGCCACCTCGTTGCAGCTGGGCCTGATACATGAGAAAGGGACAATCTCTGACATGAATTACTTCCTTGTGGGCCTGTATGACATCGTGACGAAGCGTGCGCTCCTGCAAGACGGAGGGGGCCATGAGGCACCATCCCCCGCTGCCTGGGAGCAATGGGTGATTGTATCTTCTCGAGTCAACACCCTAACCTCGCAAAAGGAAATTGTATAGAAATTACCCGCGGCCGCAAAAGCCAATCTGATAGACTTTCCCTGGTTTAACCCACTCGCAATATGCACCCCAAGGCGAAAGGATCCGCGACGCCATGGAACTCCAATCACTCAGAACCTTTGTGGCAGTGGCCCGGCACCTGAGTTTCTCAAAGGCGGCCGCCCACTTGGACTACTCTCAGGCGGCGGTTACGGTGCAGATCAAGCGCCTGGAGGAAGACCTGGGGGTGCGGCTCTTTGACCGCCTGGGCAAGACTATCCGGCTCACCGCCCAGGGTGAGATCTTCTACGACCACGCGGTAGAGGTGCTCAACGCCCTCAAGGAGGCCAAGGCCTCCGTCCATCGGGATGAGGTCCTTGACGGCACGCTGAGCATCGCTACGGTGGATTCCCTGTGCCTGTCGGTCTTTCCCGACCTGCTGACCCGCTTTCATAGGGCCTATCCCCAGATCAAGATCTCCGTCACCACCTCTGCGAGCCCCTTTGTCCTTGAGGCCCTGCAGAACAACACCGTAGACCTGGCCGCAATTGCCGACGAGGACATCAAAGACCCCCGCTTCATCTGCCGCGCCAGCGCCGAGGAGCAGATGGTCTTCGCCGCCGTGAAGGGCTCCCAGGCTGCCCTGCGCTCCCCCTGCGTCATCGAGGATCTGCTTGACCTGCCCTTTGTCCTCACCGAGCATGCCAGCTATCGCAACGTCCTTGACTACACCCTGCGCCAACGGGGCCTAAGCGTAGACCCCGTTTTCCAGTGCAATAACACCGAACTGCTCGCCCATATGTGCCGCCAGGGCGTGGGGATCTCCTTCCTGCCCCGTTACGTCCTCCAGGCGGACTTTGACCGGGGAGACCTAGTCCGCATTGACGTGAAGAACCTGCACATTCCCATCTCCTGCCAGATCATCCAGCATAAGGACAAGTGGGTCACCCCCGAGATGCAAGCCTTTATTGACTTTGTCGAAGCGTCCTGGAGCTAAGGCCTACTTTTTGCCTGCGCCAAGCATCCTGGCGATCTGGTACGCGGCAAAGCCCACGGCCACATCAATGCACAGTTCAAGAGCCACCATGCCAATGAGAAGCGGGGTGGGACGGTTGTTCTCATCAAGCAGGGTCACTTCGGTAACGATACCCTCTCCTGCCAGGTCATCCACCAGTTTCAGCATCGATCTTTCTCCTTTCAGCCACTGCTCGGTTCACCTGCGCCCGCTGCAGATACAGCATGCGCCGGCAGCCGCTTAGGCCTCATCACTGCGGCGCACCTTGAGCGCATGCGCCGATGGAACCGCATCCTGCCTAGAATACCGCCCAGGCCCGCACGGGAAGCCCGGTGGCACCCTGGATATGGGCCCAGGTCACGAAGATAATGGCCCCGGCCTCGGGAACCCGATCAAGATTGTTGAGCACCTCAACCTGGCAATGTCCGCCGTCAAGGACGTAACGCTCGCAGATAAGGTCATCATGCTCCACGCAGATGTAGGAGGCATCCGTATCAAGGGTCTCATGGCCGTTCATGGCAATGCCCCGCTGCTCGAAGAGATACTGCAGCGCCTCAAGAGACCAGCCGGGGCAATGCTCCATCCCCGCCTCATCCGCGTTGCACACCGCATCAAAGTCAGGCCAGCGGGAAGACCAGCCGGTGCGCAGGGCCACAAAGGCGCCTTCGGGAATGGTCCCATGGGCCTGTTCCCAAGCCTTGATGTCCTCCACGGACACGGCCACATCCGGGTTCTCGGCCACCTTTGCCGTAATGTCAATCACACACAGCGGCATGGCCATATGCTCCACGCCAAAGGCCTCGGACCCAACCTGCCCGGGAGTAAAGTGGGAGGGAAAGTCAATATGGGTGCCAAACTGGCCCGGGAACTTATAGGTGTGAATCCTGCAGGCAAGCATGGGGTTATCGTAGTCAAACACCGTCTTGCACAACTCCACCGACCCATCGGGAATGCCGGGCCAATAGGGACTCTCGTTGGTCAAAGGATGGGTGAGATCCACCCAGGTACGACCCTGCAATGCACGCAGTTGATTCCACAGTTCCATGGGGCTTCTCCTCTCACGAGACGGACGAGAGAATTATACGCCCGAAAGAAGCGTTACCCCCACAGGCTTAGAAGAAGCACACCGCCGCGGCGCCCACGCACACCATAAGGACCACGGATACGGCCAAGGCGCCCAGAAACGCCACCCGCCCCCTGACAAAGAGCACCTTGAAGTTCACGGTCATTCCCAAAGCCGCCATGGCCATGCCCAAAGTCAGATAGCTCAAAGACACCAGGGCGGAAAGAAGTTCCTCTCCGAAAGGCAAAAAGGTTCCCGCCACGCTAGCAAGAACGAATCCCACCATAAACCAAGGAATGGGGACCTTGCCTCCTGCAGATGCGGCGCCCTCCTTCTTGCGATACCAGATCCCTACGATGATGCACACCGGGGCAAGCAGCAGCACCCGGGAGAGTTTGGTGATGATTGCGATATCAAGGGCCTCGGGACCTGCGGCGCTGCCTGCAGCAACCGCATGGGCGATCTCATGCAAGGACCCGCCCGCCATAACGCCAAACTGATAGGGACTCAGCCCCAAAAGCGGATACGCCACCACCTCAACAAGGGTGAACAGAGTGCCAAGGATGGCCACGATGGCCACTGCCACCACCTTGTTCTCCTCATGGCGCAGGGTCTGGCCTTTCTCGGAAGGCAGTTGGGAGGCGATGCCCATCACCGCGGCAGCACCGCAAATACCGGTACCCGAGGCGGTAAGGATTGCCAGATGCCTGTCCACCTTCAAACGCCTCAGCAGCCAATACGCACCGCAAATAACCGCGGTGACCACCACGGCGGCAAGCAGGATGGTCTTTACGCCTGCAGCGGCAAGCACCAACAGATTTAACTTAAACCCCAGCAGAATGATGCCAAAACGCAGAAATTTGTTGGAGATGAATCCGATGCCCGCCCGACCGTACTCAATAGCGGGCCTGAACACCTGGCAAATCATGCCCAGCACCAAAGAGAGCACCAACGCCCCAATCACGGAGATATAGGGTAGTTTGGCCAAATACGAGCCCAGCAGCGAGCACGCCAGCGTCAAGGCAAACGCCACCACGAAACCCTTTGAGATCACAATCTCCTTCATCCCCGAAAGAACAGCCGATACACGTGCCAACAGAAAACCTCCTCATAGAAAAAACCGGGTTACTGTACCACGATTCAGCTGGCGAAGCGTCCAGGACCCAGGAAAGCAAAAAGGCCAGACATCTGTCTGACCTGGGAATTCAGTGGTGGACCGTCGGGGACTCGAACCCCGGACCTTGGGATTAAGAGTCCCCTGCTCTACCAACTAAGCTAACGGTCCAAGTGCGTTATGTAGTGCGCTCTCAAAAAGCGCTTGGCTATCTTACTCTCACCATACATGATTGTCAACAGCCAATCTAGAAATATTCACATCTGGGGTGGGTGATCGGATTCGAACCGACGACCTCCAGAGCCACAATCTGGCGCCCTAACCAACTAGGCCACACCCACCATTTGACGTGCGGGAATTAAGTATAGGGCTTTCAACTCATATTGCAAGCACTTTTTTTCAAGAGCCCACAAATACTTTCCTCCACTCCCCCAATTACGCCCCGATTATCCCGAAGTTAATAGAGTATAATGACCGAACGTCTCGCCCTCGTGGCTCAACGGATAGAGCACCGGACTTCTAATCCGATGGTTGCAGGTTCGAATCCCGCCGGGGGCACCACCTATCATGAGGCCTCCTGAGCCGTCCAGGCCCAGGAGGCCTTTTCTGTCTGCAGCATGGCGCCCTTTCGACAAGAAACGCTCCAGCAAGGCACCTTTCGGCTAAGTACCTTTCGGCTAAGTACCTTTCGGCAAGGCACCCTTCGACACCATGCCTGAATACACCCATGAGGGCAACGGGCTTCTAACGCAGGGTGACATTTTGGAAAGGAAAGGAAGGGCGCAAGGGCGCGGGCTGGGCGGGTGGTTGATAATGCGACACGTTACTTCAACCCGAGGAGGTACCATGGACGACAAGACCAGCCAGTCACCGTTCGATCCCGTGGGACAGAATACCCAGGCAGCACCTAACGGATACCCTAGCTCAACGCCATACGTGTCCCAGAACCCCGCCGCTCACGAATACCAGAACGCCTCTACCAACGGGTATCAAGCCCCCCCTGCAGGCGGGTACCAGAGCGCTTCGGCATACGGATATTCAGGCGGCTATTACCAGCCCAACCAGGGATACGGCTATGTGAGCCCTGTTCCATCTGCTACAGGGGCCATCGTCTGCGGCGTCTGCGCCATCCTGTTCTCGTGGATTCCCCTGGTAGGTATCATCCTGGGCATTGTGGCCATTGCGCTCGCGTCGAGCCATCGCAAGAAGTACGGCAAGAACGGCTCGTCTACCGGCGGCAAAATCTGCGGCATTGTCGGCATCGCGATCAACCTGGTCTTCGGGATTCTTACGGCTCTTCTGGTGGCCTTTGGCGCCATGTTCTACGACCAGGTGAGAAACTACGCCTATGATGAGAGCATCACCTATCCCCTGTCCTTTACTGAGGCCGAATACGTGGCAGACCCCTCCCTTGAAACGGACCTAAATCAGATTGAGGATTTGATCAACACCTCGTTTACCCAGCTGTTCAACGCCCCCGACGCCGCACTGTACCCCTTTGCCGCCGCAGCGGATGAGGATTTTCGGGATCGCTACGGGGTTAGCCTCTCGGAGATCGGGGTTGACCCTATTGACGTGGTCCGGTGGTGCGTCGAAGACGGAAGCTTCCATATCCAGTCTTCCAGCATTCAGACTTTCTCTGACCCCTCCGACGCCAACTATGGCAACGGCTGGGTTGACGTGTCTTTGACCATGCGGGATATCACGGCCCTCAACGACACCATTGAAACCGCCTATAGCACCAGAGGCATTGACCTTTCCACCCCGGCTGGAAAAGATCAGATGGGTCAGATTGTCACCGAAGCCCTAATGGAGTGCAACCAGACCTGTGAGTACACCTTTGAAGTGCAGTTGACCAAGGTAAACGGAACATGGACCCTTGACATTGAATCCTGGAACAACCTAGAAGAGGCCTTCTACCAGGTATTCTATTAATAACCCAGGTATTCTATTAATAACCGCCGTGGGGTCCCGTTGGCCAAACAGAGAGGCTGAATGATCAAGACCCTTAACGATCCCGCTAGAGCAGGCTGTGGGCAAGGCTCACGACCTGCTCTATGCGTATCGGTTCAGAGTCGGGCAGACTAGAATCAAAAACAAGCCACCCCAGGTACTCGATGTTACCCTCAGGACCTCGAATGGGAGAATGGGTCAGGCCTCGGACCTGATAGCCCGCCGCACCTGCCGTCGCAAACACCTTTTGAATCACATCCACATGGACCCGGCCATCCCTGACCACGCCCTTCTTACCCACCCGCTGGGCGCCCGCCTCAAACTGGGGCTTTATCAGGCACACCACCTGGGCACCAGTGCCAAGCAGAGGGGTGATGGCGGGCAAAATCAGATCAAGAGAGATAAAGGACACGTCGATACTGACAAAATCAAGGGGTTCAGGTATCTGTTCCCGGGTCAAATGCCGGGCATTAACCCCTTCAAGACTAACCACCCGCTCATCCTGGCGCAGTTTTGGCGCAAGCTGATCATGGCCCACATCCACCGCAAACACCCGACGGGCCCCGTTTTGCAGCATGCAGTCGGTGAAGCCTCCCGTGGAGGCGCCGCAATCCATGGCCACCGCACCCTGGAGGGATATGTCGAAGCGTTCTAGGGCCCGTTCCAGCTTCAGTCCCCCGCGGCTCACGTAGCGCAGGGTTTCGCCTCTGATTTCAATCTGATCCTCCAATCCCACCGGGATGCTGGGCTTTCCCGCCAGCTTTCCGTTGACATAGACCAGATTGTCCGCGATGGCCTGCTGAGCCTTCTGCCGTGATGCCATGAGGGCACGCTTCGCTATGGCAACATCAAGCCGCAAAACGTCGGGCTGCTGCGCGGAAGCCATCCCCCACGCCCTATTCTGCTAGATAGGCCTTGAGGACCTGGCAGGTGAACTCAAAGGCGGCCTGGGATGCCGCATCCCTATTGACCTCGTAATTTGCCCAGCCATCATGCAGCGGGGTATCGGTGATGCCTCGCAGGGAGATGAAGGGCACCCCATTGGCAAAGCAGGTCTGGGCCAGAGAGGCGGATTCCATATCCACCGCGGTAGGAGCGAACCGCTTGAGAATGGAGCTCCTGTTGGAGTCATCCACAAACACCTCTCCTGAGACCATAGGCCCAAAATGGACGGGGCGGTCCGTTTGCGTAGCGGCAAAGCGTGCGGCCTCAAGCAGGCCGCCATCGGCGGCAAAGTGCCCACAGGGATAGAAGGGATAGGACTCCTCAAGCATCATCTTCACATCCAGGTCATGGTGGATGTAGGTGGTGCCCACCGCCAGGTCAATCAGGTCAAGGGCCTCATCAAGTCCGCCTGCGGTGCCAGGATTGATGATTACCTGGGCGCCAAAGCGGTCCACGGCAATCTGGGCGGCCATGGCGGCGTTGGTCTTTGCGATGCCAAAACAGGTAAGCACCACAGGCATTCCCTCAAGGGTTCCACAGACGTACTCAAGAAGGGCGGCCTTGGTGATGTGGGTGTCCTGCATATGGGACAAAAACGGCGCCGCCTCCGACTGGGTGGCGCACAATAAGGCAATCACGGGAGCGTTGGTCATAGGTCCTCCGTCCTGCTACTTCTCGTTCTCGGCCTCGAAATCAATGGTGGGAGCGTCGTTCCAGACCTCCTCGAGCCGATAATAGTCCCTGCCCTCAGGCTGGAAGCAGTGGACGATAAAATCGCCGTAATCGAGCAGAGCCCAAAATCCCTCCTCTGCCCCCTCGATGCCAAAAGGCTTCACGCCCGCCTGCTTGACCATCTCGTCTTGGATGTTGTCAAGCACGGCGGCAACCTGCCTGTTGTTCTGAGCGGTGACAATCAGGAAGTAGTCCGTCTCCCCCATCAGGTCCGAGACGTCCTGGATAATCATGTCAACGGCCTTCTTATCGTCTGCGGCCCGGGCGGCAATGAGCACCTTGTCACGAGCGGTCAGGCCTTTATCCTGTGCCATTGGTGTCCTTTCTATCTGTATGGCGAAGGGTACCTCCCCCCGCCGGTATTCACATGCGCAATTCAGCGCCGAACTGGGTATTGTACAGGGCAAGCCCCGCCGGCGCAGGAGCCATCAGGAGTTCTCCAGAACTTCGGCCTGCCTGTCTGCCTTGTCTGCCTTGCATTGCCTGTCTGCCTTGCCTGCCCTGCACTGCACCAGATGGTTGTAGATGTTCACGGACTCGGGATATATAGTCCTGTCCGTGTGCAGCAGATTGAGCACCGTCTCCTTGTAGGCCTGGTAGTACAGCTCATCAAGGGATACTTCGCCAAGAAGACGCCGAAGCCTGACCGCTGAATCAAAGGTTCGGTTGGGCTCTATCAAATCCGCGGTGAACACCACCATGTCTAGGGGGGACATGTCCTCAGCCCCGCAGGTGTGCCGCTCGATGGCCTGGAGAATCTCCGGGTCAAGGCCAGAAAACTCCTGACCGAGGGTGGCTGCGGCGGTGAAGGAGTGGAGCACCCCGGGCATGGACTGCCGCACGTACGCATCGGCCAGATTCAACTCCTGAGCCTTGTGCCGCAGCTGGTCAAAACTGAGGGCCTTGTCCCAGTCGTGTAAGAGCCCGGCCAGGGCGGCCTTGCGCTGGTCTACGCCGTAGATTCGCGCCATAGTACGGGCGGTCTCGCACACCCCGACGCTGTGCTCGTAGCGAGAGGGCTTGAGTCGCTGGCGAACCCGCTGGTCAATGGCGTTGAGTTCTGGATCGGTGAATCGTGCCATGTGCTGATGCATCTCCTGAGGT
>JAQXQN010000105.1 GCA_029101185.1 Eggerthellales bacterium
GATGCGGTGTATTGCAACCATTGCGGCGCGAAGCAGGAGGATTAAGCCCCCAAATGATGTGGAAGTGCGGCAATTTCGAGTTTGACACCAGGATGCCCGTGGTCATGGGCATCCTGAACGTGACCCCGGATTCCTTCAGCGACGGAGGGCGGCACGCGGATTACGCCTCTGCGGTGACCTACGCCCGAGAGATGGTGGAGCAGGGCGCCCAGATTATTGACGTGGGCGGCGAGTCCACTCGTCCTGGTAGCGCCGAGGTCACCGTGGACCAGGAGCTTGACCGGGTGCTTGATGTGGTGCGCGCTTTGGCTGACCTGGGATATTGCGTGAGCATCGACACCCGTCATGCCCAGGTTGCCCAGGCCTGCGTAAATGCCGGAGCTTCCATCATCAATGACGTCTCCGGTTTTCGCGATCCGGATATGGTCAAGGTGGCCGCAGGCTGCAACGCTGGTTTGGTGGTCATGCATATGCAGGGCACCCCTGAAACCATGCAGGAAGACCCCCAGTACACCGATGTGGTGGAAGAGGTGAAGGACTACCTTGGCCGTCAGGCCCGCATGCTGCAGGAGCAGGGGGTGGATCCCGCCCGTATCTGTGTGGATCCCGGTCCCGGGTTTGGCAAGACCCCGTCTCAGACCATGGAGCTCATGCGTAACCTGCATGAGATCCGGCACCTGGGATACCCGGTCATGTGCGCCGTGAGCCGAAAGAGCTTCATAGGCTGGGCCTACAACATCCCCGAAGCCTCGGATAGGGACGTTGCCTCCGCCGCCGAGGCCTTGCTCGCCTGCGAGCTGGGGGCCGGCGTGGTCCGCACCCACAACGTGGCCAAGACCGTGGAGGGCTTGAAGGACCTGCGCCCTTATGCTGTCATCGGCATGGGGTCCAACGTGGCTCTGGTGGGAGGTCCCGGTGAGGAGCGTGCCGGCAAGATTGCCAATCTCGAGCAGGCCATCCAAATGATGTGCACCATGCCCGATACCCAGATTGTGGACATCTCCTCCTACTATGATTCCGAACCTGCCTACCTTGAGGACCAGGAGGCCTTCGTCAATGCGGTGGTGGTGGTCCGTACGGGCCTTGCGCCCATGGAGCTGCTCAAGTACCTGCACGCCATCGAGAACAGCCTTGGTCGCACCCGCACCGTACCTAATGGTCCGCGCACCCTTGACCTGGACATCGAGGATTACCAGATGTACCACTACGCCAACGAGACCCTGACCTTGCCCCATCCCCGGGTGTGCGAGCGGGACTTCGTGGTACGCCCCCTGCTCGAGGTGCTTCCCGGCCACATTTTGGCTGACGGCACCCCGGTCACCTTCGACCAGGTACGCTTCGGCGCCTGCATCCTTCCCGATGCAACCCCCTCCGCGGTCACTTCGACAGAGACCACCTCGGACGCGGCCCGGTAATTCTGGCACAGGTGAGCACCCGTGGACTTTCGTATCCAGATCAAGCAGGTAACCGGCTCCACCAATGACGATATCTGGGAGCTTGCCCAGCATGGCGAAGCGTCCGGTGCGGTGGTCTGCGCCAGGCAGCAGCTGACGGGCCGGGGGAAGTTCCAACGTCCCTGGGCGGGACCCGCCGGCGGGCTGTACTTTTCGGTGCTGATCAGGCCTCGGGTGCCTCAGAATCAGTGGGGGAGCCTCACTCTTGATGTGGGGCGCAATTTTGCGGCCATTCTGCGGGAGTATTGCGGCGTGGGGCCTGAGACCATCTGGGTGAAGGAGCCCAACGACGTCATGTCCGTCAAGGGAAAGATGGTGGGCATTCTTACCGAGGCTAAAAGCCTTCCCGTGGATGGGGGGCTTGAGCCGGTTATCATTGTGGGCTGCGGCATCAATGTGTTCAGGCCTGCAGAGACCCTGCAGACTGACGGCCGCAACACCCCCGCCTTCATTTCCGACTTCGTGGACTTCTCCGACCCTGATAGGGAAGCCATTCTGAACCATCTGCTTGACCTGCTGTTAGATGGAATATCTGTGGCATGCGAGCCTCTGGGCATACAATAAGACGTTCATCGTCTTGAAACAAAGCACCCTAACCAAGGCACCTGAGGCTGCCCTCGGATGACATCCGAGACGTCTTTGGTCCCTTTTTCGGATAGCATCCGAGACACTTTTGGCCTTCCTCGGATAGCAGCCGAGGCGCGTAGGGCCCTCCTTGGGTGCGCGCATGAGAGAAGGTAGAAGCATGTCAGAAAAGGAAAAGATTCAACAAGACCGCGTGGGCCGCATGGGTAAAGGCCCGATCCCGCCCCTGGTGGTGGAGTTTGCCATCCCCGCAATCCTGGGAATGCTGGTCAACGGCGCCTACCAGGTGATTGACTCCATCTTCCTGGGCCAGGGCGTGGGTGAGCTGGGCCTTTCGGTTATTACCGTGGCCGCGCCTACCATGACCATCATCATGGCCCTGAGTATGCTCATCGGAAACGGCGGCAACGCCCTGTGCGCTCTGCGACTGGGCGAGGGCAAACGGGACGAGGCGGAGCGCATCCTGGCAAACACCCTGACTTTGGGTATCATTATCTCCGTGGTCATCGCTGTGCTTATGCATGTGCCTTTCCTGATCGACTTCGTCCTGGTCTTTTCCTCCGCTACCCCTGAGACCTTGGAATCCGCCAAGGCCTTCATCCAGATCATCTCCCTGGGATGCATCCTGTCCATCGTGGGCGGCGGCATCAACAACTTTATCCGTACCGCAGGCAATCCCAACCGGGCCTTGCTCACCATGCTGGTGGGCGCCATTGGCTGCACGGTGTTCAACTTCCTGTTCGTCATCGTGCTGAACTGGGGCGTTGTGGGAAGCGCCTTTGCCACCCTGGCGGGTCAGGCCATGTCCTGCGTGTCGGTGCTGTGGTACTTCATCAAGACCCCCAACGTGCCCTTCCGCCTCAAATTCCGCTACATGCCCCTGGTGCCCCGTCTGGCACGGGACATCCTTGCCCTGGGCCTGGCCAGCTTCGCCGTGCAGATGGGCAGCGCCGTATTCCTGCTGGCCAACAACTACGTGCTGGCCAAGTACGGAGCCATCTCTCCCATTGGTGCTACCGGGGCCCTTGCGGTCAACGGCGTGGTGGGCCGTATTGTCGGCTTCGTGATCCTGCCCCTGATTGGCATGTCCATTGCGGTGCAGCCTCTGCTGGGCTTCAACTATGGCGCGAAGCTGTGGTGGCGCGTGCGCAAGACCCTGTCCGTGGGCGTCATTGGCGCAACGGGCATCGCCGTCGTGGCCCTGGTGTTCCTGCTGGTCTTCGCCCGTCCCATGGTGGCACTCTTCGGCATCGAGTCCGGCACCCTGCAGGAATTCACCTCCCTGTGCATGGTGCTTGCCCTGTTCACCCTGCCCATCGTGGGCGGCCAGATTGTGGGCTCCAACTACTTCCAGGCCACCGGACAGCCCACCAAGTCCATCATCCTGTCCCTGACCAGGCAGATCCTCTTCCTGGTGCCTATGTTGTTCATCCTGCCTGCAACCCTGCCTGGCATTATCGGCATTGATCCGGTTCTGGCAATCTTTATCGCCGGTCCCGTTTCCGACTGCATGGCTTTCATTACCGTGGGGATCTTCATCTTGGTGGAGCTGAAGAAGATCAACTCCCGCATCAAGGAGGACCCCGTTGCCGCGGGTGTTCCCCAGAAGGACCCCCAGGCCAGCGCAACCCCAGCCGGAAACTAAATTCGGCTGGGGTTGCCCAGTTGGCAACGGGCCCACGGCACCGAGCACTCGCACGTGTTCGTCAGCTGGCACCCACTATCCACTGGCCCGCACCCATCACCCTTAAGGAAGGCGGCATCCGCACCATGGACCATCAGCATGTCGAAGCGTGCGCTTCTGTTCCAAAACTGGAGATGAAGGGGGTTTCCCAAACCTACCAGGGAGCCCGAGGCACCACCGTTGCCCTGGCCACCATGAGTCTCAAGGTGGCCCCCGGCGAAAGCCTGGCCATTCTG
Organism: Eggerthellales bacterium; assembly: GCA_029101185.1. Lineage (GTDB taxonomy): Bacteria > Actinomycetota > Coriobacteriia > Coriobacteriales > Eggerthellaceae > Slackia. The sequence continues at coordinate 3,960 of JAQXQN010000105.1, forward strand.
GGACCCTCTGGTTGCGGAAAGTCCACCAGCCTTCTTCTGGCCAGTGGCCTGCGCACTCCCTCAGAGGGCAAGGTGCTGATAGATGGGGAGCAGGTCACCGGTCCCCGTCTTGCCACCGCTCTTATCCTGCAGGACTTTGGTCTGATGCCCTGGAAGACCGTAGAGCAGAATGCGGGTTTGGGGCTTGAGGTGCGCAAAGTCCCCAAAACCCAGCGGGTCCAGCGGGTGCGGGACGCCCTTGAGCAGGTGGGTCTGGAGGATTTCGCCACGGCATACCCGGCAGAGCTCTCCGGAGGCATGCGGCAGCGCCTTGCCATGGCTCGGGCTCTGACCTGCGACATTGATCTTCTGCTCATGGACGAGCCCCTCTCCGCGCTGGATGCGCTACTGCGGGAGGAGATGCAGAACATGCTCAAGGATACCTGGCGCAAGGCGGGCTACGCCCAGGTCCTGGTCACCCACTCCATTGAGGAAGCGGTGTATCTGGGTCAGCGGGTGGTGGTCATGTCGCCACGTCCGGGCAAGATTATCTTTGAGCTGGACAATGCCGGCATGGAGCAGGAGGACTGGCGCGACGCCCCTGAGTTCTTTGACCGGTGCAGGACGCTTCGATCCGTGCTGAAGGAATGCGAGGGGGGAGTGAGCCATGCGTAAGACCCTGGGATATCTGCTGGCCATCGTCTTTATTATTGCGGGTTGGGAAGTGACGTCGCTGCTGGTCAACAGCCCGGCGTTGCCTGAACCCTGGCCCGCCTTCTGCATGCTGGTGGAAAACTTCGCGGATTTGTGGCCGGCGTTTCTGGTGAGTCTGTACCGGGTGGTGGTGGCTATGGTCATCGGCACGGTAATCGCCATCCCCATCGGGCTGTGGGTGGGCCGCAGTCCTCGGGCCGACGCGGTGCTGGCCCCGGTGCTGTACTTCCTCTACCCTCTGCCCAAAGTGGTGCTGCTGCCGGTGCTGATTGTGCTGCTGGGCCTGGCCGACGCCCCGAAGATTGTGCTTATCGCCCTGACGGTGTTCTTCCAGGTGCTGGTCACCGTCCGTGACGCCGCTAAATCCGTCCCGGAGGAAAGTGTGCTGTCCATGCGCTCCCTTGGGGGAAACAGGCTGGACGTGTATCGCCACGTGGTGGTGCCGGCAACGCTGCCGGATTTGTTCACCGCGTTGCGTATCTCAAGCGGCACTGCCGTGGCCATCCTGTTTTTCGCCGAGAGCCTGGCCGGGTCAACGGGCCTGGGATACTTCATCGTGGACGCCTGGAGCCTGCTGAACTACCCCAAGATGTTTGCCGGCATCATTGCTATGGCGCTGCTGGGCGTGATTCTCTACGAGCTGTTTGAGGTTGCCGAAAAGCGCCTGACCAGGTGGCGCCATATAGACAGGTAGCGGTGCCATTGCTGGTGCTGAGGGCGCGTGACGCCAAAGCCGTTCATTTGGACCGGGCGATTACAGCCATTCCACCGAGCCGTCTTCAAGGTGGTAGATAGCGCCTTTGACCTTAAGACCCAGCTCTTCTTCATGCTGGATTTGCAGGCTGTGCTCAATCACGTCCATGCTGTGCATCACGTTCAGGCGGGTTGCCTCAAGAGGATCGGACGCTTCGCCAATGGCAGATTTAATCTCATCGGTGATGTATTTCACGTAGCCGTCAGGGTCGTGGTTTAGGGCCGCATCCACGGCGCCGCAGTGGTCATGGCCCAGCACCAGCACCAGATTGCTGCCCAGGTGGCTGGCGGCGTACTCGATGCTTCCTAGCTGGTGGTCATCGATGACGTTGCCCGCCACCCTGATGACAAACAGCTCCCCGATACCCGCAGAGAAGATGGCCTCTGGGATGACCCGAGAATCCGAGCAGGTGATGACAATGGCGTAGGGCTCCTGCCCTGCTTTGGTGGAATGGCGTCTGATCCGGGTGGAGATGTCTCCGAACTGAGCATCCTCGTTAACAAAGGCGTCGTTTCCTGCCTGGAGCATGCGGACGGCTTGCTCGGCGCTGATGGATTGGTCATGGGTGCGCATGGTGTTCCCTTATCTGACGTGCTCGTGGATGCTCGGAAGGCTAATCACAAAGCAGGCGCCCCCCTCTGCCCGGTTGAAGGCGGTGACGGTGCCGTCATGGGCATCCACGATACCTTTTACAATGGAGAGCCCCAAGCCGGTGCCGCCGGTGTTGCGGGCCCGGGAGTTGTCGCCTCGGAAGAATCGGGTGAACAGCATCTGGGGATCCGTGTCCCCAAAGCCGGGGCCGTCGTCCATGACGCTGATGATGGACTGGCCCTGCAGCCCCTCAAGACGAATGACCACATGGCCCCCTTGACCGATAAATCTGCAGGCGTTGGCCGCAAGGTTATATATAGCCTGTTGCAGCCTGTCCGGATTTCCCAGCACGTCAAGGGTCTCTCCCACAACCTGGATGGTGCCGTCCCGATCCTCAATCAGGGAGTGGAGGGCGTCGGCCACGTTTTCTGCCAGCGGGCGAAGCTGCACCCGCTCAAGGATGGGGACGGTGGCGTCATTTTCAATATGCTGGAGGGTGAGCAGGTCATTGGTTATGCGGGTGAGGCGGTCTGACTCGTTGATGATGGTGGTGAGGAACCGCTGCCTGAAGGACTCGGGCATATCCGGGTCCATGAGGGTTTCTGCATTGCCGTGGATGGCGGTTAGGGGTGTGCGCAGCTCATGGGCAACGTCACTGATGAATTGGTTCTGGCGCTTCTGCTGCACCGTCAGCTCCGTGATGCGGGTGGCGTCCGCTTCGGCAAGGGTGCTGATGTCCGCGGCCAGGATGTCCGCCTCCTTCAGTCTGCCGTCGGGTCTGATGACAACCCGGGCGTCACCGTTGATCAGGGACCTGATCTGCAGGTGCAGGGTGCGGAAGGGATCCCCTAAGGTGTGGCCCACGTACATGCTCAGGATGAAGGCGATGGTGGTCATGAGCATGATGCCCCACATCACCAGCAGGACGCTGCTGATGCCAATACGGCTCGCCACAATGGTCAGGCCGTAGGCAAACAGGCCACCTGCGAAGGTGAATATGGCCACGAGTATTGCGAAGTATGTCTGAAGCCGTGTCACTATGCCCGCAACCGTGTCACTATGCCCGCAACCGGTATCCGTACCCGCGCACCGTCTCGATGATGGCAGGGTCAATGCCAGCGGCGGCAATCTTGTCCCTCAGGCGCTTGATGTGGGTGTCAACCGTCTTGGTCTCGGTGATGTACTCCCATCCCCAGGCCTGACGAAGCAGATCCTCGCGGGTGACCACCTTGCCCGCTTCACGCATCAGGCAGGCGAGCAGCTCAAACTCCCGGGGGGTCAGGTCAATATTTTGTCCGTTGTCTCCCACGGCGGTGTGACGGTCCTCATCAAGGGTGATGCCGGAGGCCTGCATGACGGAGTCCTTCACGCCGCCCTCAAGCGCGCCGCGACGCAGCAGGGCGTGAACCCGAGCAATCAGCTCCCGCACGCCAAAGGGCTTGGCCAGGTAGTCATCTCCGCCAATCTCCAGGCCCACCACCTTGTCAAGCTCCGTGTCCCGGGCGGAAAGGAACAGCACTGGGGAGGAGCTACGGGAACGGATCCTTCTGCAGAGCTCGTACCCGTCCATCCCGGGAAGCATGATGTCTAGGATATACAGGTCATAGTTACGGGCGCAGGCAAGACGGAAGCCGTCCTCTCCGGAGTTGGCCACGTCAACCTTGTATCCGTCCTTCATCAGGCTGTAGCTGACGAAATCGGTGATGGACTGCTCATCGTCCACCAACAGGATGGATTTGGATTCATCTGCCATGTGGGTACCCTTTCACGTGGGCGAATCACGCATATGCGTGTGTGGTTGAATAGCATGCATATAGTACCACGCGCCCGCTTTGCCAACGAAACGCCCTCGGCTCCGATACTGGTCTGTGAGAATTGCCGCCGAGCCGTAATGTAGGTGTGTAAGGTTTTGTGTGAACAGTTGCGAAAGGTTGCGCCTCGCCGAGAATCCCGCCCTTTGGCTAAATCCATAATTCATGTATGGAATTGCTACCCCAGCACTACTAATATCTACTGAACCTAGCATGGCTGTCAGTACGCCCCTGGTTACCAACGGCCCCAAACCGAAAGGATATCCCATGCCCACTGATATCGAAATTGCCCAAGCTGCCACCCCCGAGCACATCTCTGTCATTGCCGAGCGCGCGGGTGTGCCCGAGCAGTATCTGGAACTGTACGGTAACTACAAGGCCAAGGTGGATTACAACCTGCTCAAGGACCAGGAGCATACTCCTGGCAAGCTGGTGCTCGTTACCGCCATCAACCCCACCCCTGCCGGCGAGGGCAAGACCACTACCACCGTGGGTCTGGCCGATGGCATGCGCAAGATCGGGAAGAACTGCCTGGTGGCCTTGAGGGAGCCCTCTTTGGGTCCCGTGTTTGGCGTGAAGGGTGGCGCTGCTGGTGGCGGATATGCCCAGGTCATCCCCATGGAGGATATCAACCTGCACTTTACTGGAGACTTCCACGCTATCGGTGCCGCCAATAACCTGCTGGCCGCTATGCTTGACAACCATATCCAGCAGGGCAACCAGCTCAACATTGACCCTCGCAAGATCACTTGGAAGCGCGTGGTGGACATGAACGACCGCCAACTGCGCAACATCGTCTGCGGTCTGGGAGGCAAGCCCAACGGCACTCCCCGGGAGGAAGGCTTCGACATCACCGTGGCATCTGAGGTCATGGCCATTTTCTGTCTGGCTACCTCCATTACGGACTTGAAGGAGCGTCTGAGCCGCATCGTGGTGGGCTACACCTATGACGACAAGCCTGTTACCGCAGGAGAGATTGGCGCCGCCGGTGCCATGACCGCTCTGCTTAAGGACGCCCTGAAGCCCAATCTGGTACAGACCCTCGAGGGGACTCCAGCGTTTATCCACGGCGGTCCCTTCGCCAATATTGCCCACGGATGCAACTCCATCATGGCCACCCGCATGGCCATGGCCCTGGGCGACTACACCATCACCGAGGCGGGATTTGGTGCTGACCTGGGCGCGGAGAAATTCCTGGACATCAAGTGCCGCTTGGCGGGGCTCAAGCCTGACGCCGTGGTGGTGGTTGCCACCGTGCGTGCCCTGAAGAATCACGGCGGCGTTGCCAAGGCGGACCTGAACACCGAGAATCTGGAGGCCCTTGAGGCCGGTCTGCCCAATCTGCTGCAGCACGTGGAGAACATCACCCAGGTCTACCAGCTGCCCTGCGTGGTGGCCATCAACGCCTTCCCCACGGACACCAAGGCCGAGCTTGACCTGGTGGAAGCCCGCTGCAAGGAGCTGGGCGTTAACGTGGCTCTCTCCGAGGTGTGGGCAAAGGGCGGCGAGGGCGGCATCGCGCTGGCCGAGGAAGTGGTGCGTCTGTGCGAGCAGCCCAACGACTTCCAGTTCTCCTATCCTTCTGACATGGGCTTGGCGGAGAAGATAGACACGATCGCCAAGCGCATCTACCACGCTGACGGAGCGGATTTCACTCCCGCCGCCAAGAAGGACATCGCCAAACTGGAGGGCCTGGGATTTGGCGACATGCCCGTATGCATGGCAAAGACCCAGTACAGCTTCTCCGATGATCCCAAGAAGCTGGGTGCGCCGAAGGACTTCCGCATCACGGTCCGTCAGGTGAAGGTCTCCGCAGGCGCCGGCTTTGTGGTGGCCCTGACCGGCGACATCATGACCATGCCCGGCTTGCCTAAGGCTCCCGCGGCCCTGAACATTGACGTGGACGAGACCGGCAAGATAACTGGCCTGTTCTAAACTGGTTTTTTGAGAGCGCTTCCGACCAGGGGCGCTCTTCTGTTTTTCCTGGCGAAGCGTGCTGGCGTCCCGTGCGCGGGGTGCGCGTCCCGTGCACCCCGCGCGCCTTGGACCCCGCGCCCCGCGCACCCCGCGCAGGCTTTGGACGCTTCGCCAGGCTGCAAGATGGAGGAAGACATGGTGGATACCGCGTTTGTTGATGAGCTTGCTTCCGGATCTCCCACCCCCGGCGGGGGCGGGGCTAGTGCCTATGCGGGTGCCTTGGCTGCAGCCCTTGGGTCCATGGTGGCAAACCTGACCATTGGGAAGAAGAAGTATGCCCAGGTGGAAGAGGAGATGCTTGAAATCAGGACAGCGGCGGCCCAGTGTCAGGCTCGGTTGTTGGAACTGATTGACGAGGACGACCGAGCGTTTGTGGCGCTTTCGTCCACCTGGAAGCTGCCTAAGGGGACCTCCGAGGAGCAGAAGGCTCGCAACGATGCTATGCAGGCGGCGTCGGTTGACGCGTGCAAGGTGCCCCTTGAGATTATGGAGGAGTGCACCAAGGTGGTGGAGCTGGCTGGACGGCTGGCCAAGGACGGGTCTCGCATGGCCATAACCGACGCTGCGGCTTCGGCAGTGATTGGGCAGGCGGCGTGCAAGGCGGCGGGGCTGAACGTGTACATTAACACCGCGTCTATGGATGACCGTGACCTTGCCCGATCATTTGAGGATCGGGCTTTAGAGCTGTCCACCAGGTTTGAGCAGCGTTCCGAGGAGATTTACCAGTACGTGATTGACCAGGTCAAACGGTAAGCGTTTGGTTTGTTACTGTGGCGGCTCGCGGTGCTGTGGCGGCCCGCGTTGCCGCGCTCGGCGTGGGTGGCGGCCAAGGACGCTTCGACACGAAAGAAAGGAGCCGGAAATGGCGAATCTGTTGTTGGGAAAGCCCGTCATCGACGGCCTAAAGGTTGATTTGACCAATCGGGTGAACAGGCTACGCGCGGCGGGGACCCAGCCTACCCTGGCGATTCTTCGGGTGGGGGAGCGGCCGGATGACCTGTCGTATGAGCGCACGGCGCTCAAGCGGGCAGAAGGGTTGGGCATCCAGGTTCAGCAGGTGGTGCTGCCGGAGCGGTGCAC
>JAQXQN010000106.1 GCA_029101185.1 Eggerthellales bacterium
CGCGGTGTCGTGGGCCTCCTTCATCAGGCGAGCCACCTCCGCGTCAATGCGCTGGGCGGTTTCCTGGGAGTAGTCCGGGTTGTTGGACATGTCCCTACCCAGGAACACATTATGGTTGGGCTCGCCAAAGGTCTGGGTGCCCAGGGCCTCGGAGAAGCCGTAATTGGTGACCATCTGGCGGGCCTTCTTGGTGGCGCGCTCCAGGTCATTGGAGGCACCGGTGGTGATGTCGTCGCAGAAGATCTCCTCCGCCACGCGGCCGCCCAGGAACATGGCCAAATCGTCGATCATCTCCTGACGGCCCACCAGGAACTTATCCTCCTCGGGGATGGACATGGTGTAGCCCAGGGCCATACCGCGGGGAATGATGGTGATCTTATGCACCGGATCCCCATGGGGCATCAGGTGCCCCACCAGGGCGTGACCGGACTCGTGGTAGGCGATGGTGCGGCGGACCTTCTCCGTGAGCACCCGGTTCTTGCGCTCGGGGCCGGCCATCATGCGCTCCATGGCCTCGTTGACCTCCGCCATGGTGATCTGGGGCTTGTCCCGACGGGCAGAAAGCAGGGCCGCTTCGTTCATCAGGTTCATCAAATCCGCGCCGGTCATGCCGGCAGTAAGTTTGGCAATGCGGGCCAGGTCCACGTCCTCGGCGATGGGCTTGTTCTTGGCATGGACCTGCAGGATCTTCTCGCGTCCCACCACGTCGGGGCCGTCCACCACAATCTGCCTGTCGAAGCGTCCTGGGCGCAGCAGCGCCGGGTCAAGAACGTCAACCCGGTTGGTGGCGGCAATCAGCACCACGGCGTCATTCTTGTCAAAGCCGTCCATCTCAACCAGCAGCTGATTGAGGGTCTGTTCACGTTCGTCATGACCGCCGCCCAGGCCGGTGCCACGCTGGCGGCCCACCGCGTCAATCTCGTCGATGAAGATGATGGAGGGAGCGGCCTCTTTTGCCTGTTCAAACAGGGAGCGCACGCGGCTTGCACCCACACCCACGAACATCTCCACAAACTCGGATCCAGAGATGGAGAAGAAAGGCACGTTGGCCTCCCCTGCAACCGCCTTGGCAAGCAGGGTCTTACCAGTGCCCGGAGGGCCCACCAACAGGCAGCCCCGAGGGATCTTTGCCCCCAGCGCACGGTACTTTTCGGGGTTGACCAGGAAGTCCTTGATCTCCTTAAGCTCCTCTACGGCCTCGTCCTCGCCGGCCACATCGTCAAAGCGCACATCGGGGCGTTCCTCGGTATTCTTCTTGGCCTTCACCTTGCCAAAAGACATCTGGGAGTTATTGGCTTTGCTCATCTGGCTGAAGAAGAAGATCATCAGGCCGATGAGCAGCAGCGTGGGCAGGAAGGACAACAGGTAAGAGGACCAATTGGAGGACAACTTTACGGAGTACTCCACCTCAGGATGGCCGGACAGCAGCTGCATCAGGGAGTCCTGACCCACATAGGTGGCGGTGTATTTGCGCTGCTCACCAAGGGGCTGCTCTATCAACTCAGAGGTAGTAAGGCCCTGGACGTCGGATCCGAAAATGCGTTCCGCCCCGGCGTTGACCGCCTCAAAGGCGCTGTTGTATCCCGCCGCCGCAGACGAGCCAGCCGTCACCGCAGGGTAATACTCACCCGTGACGGTGTACTCGCTGGCGTCGTAGACCACGTTAATCACACGGCCCTGCTCTACCGCCTGGACAAACTCAGAGGTGATCAGGGTGTCCGTCTTCTCTGAGCTGGTGGAATTGAACAGGGACATGCCCATGAAGAACACGGCGGATGCCACAATCAGGGTGATGATTAATCCCACTCGATTGTTAGGCTTGCGAGGGCCGGAACCCTCAGAACCCGTGCCGAGACGTGCTGGGTCGGTCCCTTCGCCTTGATCATTGCCGAAGGGGAAACCCAGAAACGTAGGGAACATACCGTCCTGGTGATTGGGCTGGTCATTGGGGACTTGCTGGTTGTCGGAACCCTGCTGGGCGCCGGGGTTTTGCTGGCCAGGGGCTTGCTGGCTGCCAGGGCCCTGAGGCTCGGGAGCAGGCCTGTTACCCTGGGTGCCGGAAGTAGGCAGGCCACCCTGGGAGGCATTGCCCGCCTGGGGCTCCTGTCCAGGCTCAGAGGTGTGGGGGTGGTTGGTCTGGTGTTCGCTCATTACTTTCCTTGATAGACTTCAGGCTTGAGTATGCCAATGTAGGGCAGGTTTCTGTAGTTCTCCGCGTAGTCAAGGCCGTAGCCCACGATGAACTCGTCGGGGACGTCAAATCCCACGTACTTGCAATCCACATGCTCCTGGTTGGGATTGTCCTTGCGCAGCAAGGTTGCCACCTGGACGGACGCTGGTTTGCGGGACTCCAGGATGCCTAACAGGTACTTCAGGGTCAGGCCGGAGTCCAGAATGTCCTCCGCCACGATAACGTGGCGGCCCTCAATCTGAGAGGACAGGTCCTTGAGGATTCGTACCACGCCGGAGCTCTTGGTGCCGGTTCCGTAGGAAGACACGGCCATGTAGTCAGTCTCCAGAGGCAGGTTGATGTTGCGGACCAGATCAGACATGTAAATGGCAGCGCCTCTGAGCACGCTGAGCACCAGGATGTTAGGCACACCGTTGGTCATGCCAGCTACAGGGGCATAATCCATCGTGATCTGACTGCCAAGCTGGGCCACCCGTTCTTGAATCTGCTCATGGTTGAAGAGCACGTCCTTCACGTCTGCATCGGCGAAGGTGATGGAACTTGCGGCGTTGGTCGGGTCAGCCATGATCCTCTCCTGTCTGTGGCGTTGTGTGGCGTCCTGAAACGTTGTGCGGCGTCCTGAAACGTTGCGCAACGTCCTGCGACACCAAGGCCTGCAGGGGTAATCGCGTGGAGCAGAAACCCTGCAGAACCGGTTGGATACGCGTGGTGCGTACGCTCTGCGAAGATAGCGTATCGGGGGATTCTAACACTGACGGGAATTGCACCCCCTCAGGTAGGACCAAACACCAGGAATATGGCATCAATCTGTAACACGATGTCGCGTGAGCTTACCAACGGGAGCGGCCTGAAGCCCCAGACAACACAGGCCGCGTCTGGCGCTTCAGACGGCGGCCTACTGTAGCCTAATAATCCTTACCCATGATCACCAGGTACGCGGTGTCAAAGCTGTAGGTACCATCGTCGGGCATCACCACGCCCACGCCCAAAAGCTCCGCAATCTGCTGGGCGTAATCGGAGTCCCCCAATGCGCCATAGACAATGGTGGTGTTCGCATAATCCGTGGTATCTGCGTTACCGATATTGTCGTCATCCACCGTCCAGCCGTCCTGCCGCAACACCTCTGCCCCAGTGGCTGCCGCCCCAGGGACCCCCGAGCCGTTCAGCACCGTAACGGTCCACGTGTCTGCCTCTGCCGGCGAGGATCCGCTGGTATCCGTCAGCACCGACTGAGCCACGTACTCAGGGTTGATGGTGCCATCGGTAACACCACCCCGGTTTGCCGAATCCGCCTCATTGATGGTGGGGCTTTGCCCCGCGTCCACCCGCTGCATCATGGCCTGCCAGGCCTGGTTGTTGGAATACTCCCACCATGACGCCCCGTCGTAGTAAGAGTAGGTGGGGTTCATGCTTGAATATATCCCTGTCGAAGCGTCCATACCCACAAAGGCCAAGGCCAGACTGGCGATATCGGTGGCATTCATGTCCGTGGTCACATACTCGCACAGGGTACTCACGGTGTTAAGCATGGTGGCTGGATCGGACTTGAGCAGCTGCTCAAGACAGGCGCCAATGACCATACGCTGGTTAGCAGCACGGTAATAGTCTCCACCACCCACCGAATCATAGGCGTGGCGGGAACGACACAGCACCAGGGCCTGCTCGCCAGTGAGGGTCTGCTCCCCCGCTTCGATATATCCGCCTGCCTCGGGATCGTCAATGGTGATAGGCACATCCACCGTCACCCCGCCCAAGGCATCAACGATGGCAGTAAATCCGTCAAAGTCCACTTCGACAAAATGAGAAATGGGCACGCCCGCAAAGGCGGAAACGGTCTCAATGGTCAGCTGGGTACCGCCGATGGCGTGGGCGGCGTTGATCTTGTCCTGAATTGTGACCTGGTTGCCCTCAGAGTCCGTATAGGTGATTTCCACCAGAGTGTCCCGCTCGATGGAAATAAGGGTGACCTGCTTGTTGGGAGGGTCAATCCTGGCCAGGATCATGGTATCGGAACGATAGACCCCGTACTCGCCGCTACTCTCCCGGTCCTCGGAACGGTCCACGCCCATTATCAGCACGTAAAAGGGCTCCTTATCGGAAGAGTCAGCCAAGGCAGACATAGTTCCTTGGTCGACGTTGTCGTTGAGGTTGGAGTTCATCTTGTGTATGAACAGGCCCGCCGCAACTCCCGCCACCAGCAAAACACACAAAGGGATGCAGATTGCCAAGGTCAGGATGATGCGTTTGATCCTGCTAGCCCTAGCTTTTTGACTGTAGGCATCCCGCATTGCCTCCCGAGAATAGCTGGCGGCTCCAGTACGGGAATGGGCGGCAGCGCTAGTGCGAGAGTGTCCGCCTGCTGAGGTGCGAGTATGGCCATCGGTGGAAGAGATTCCTGAAAAATCGGCGCCATCGAAACCACCATCATCAAAACCGCCATCCTCGCCGGAGACCCGCCCGGAGATGTTGGAGGCCCGCCCGGAGATGCCGGAGCGTTCACTTCGACCTGCGTAATCACGGGCGTAGACGCTGGCATCGCTGCCAGGCTCATGCCGAGTATAGCAGCGCTGGCTTGAACCGCCCCGGGAGGAACCCCGCAGAGACTTCCTGGCCGCAGCCTGGCCCGAGCGTTGGGCTCGGGTAGTGTGGTCGATTTCGCTTGTACGCCGAGGGCTCATAGGCTCTCCCTTACGTTACACGTAGTTTTCCTCCACAAGCCCGCCGTTGTTTGAAGCCATGGCCTCGTCAGCATAGGGGGCAAGCCCAGCATCAACCCGGGTCATCATTTCCTGCCATGCGGGAATGTCCGCGTATTCATACCAGATGTCATCCTTATAGACAGAATAGGTTGGATTGCGCGCAGAGTAAATATCTGTCGAAGTGTCCATCCCCTGAAACGCTGTGGCCAGGGACACGAGATCCTCCACGTTCATGTCCGTGATGATATAACTGGACATGGCGGAGATGGTGGAAGCCATGGTAGTTACGTCGGAGGACAACAGGGCGTGGGCAATGGCGCCCAGGACCATGCGCTGGTTTGCCATGCGATAGTAGTCACCGGAGCCGTACTGGTCGTAGGCGTGGCGGGAGCGGCACAGAATGAGAGCCTGTTCGCCGGTGAGGGTCTGTTCGCCGGCAGAGAGGGAGCCGCCCGCCTCGGGATCGTTGATGTCGATGGGCACGTCTACCGTAATGCCGCCAAGGGCATCAACCGCCGCCGCGAAGCCCTCCATATCCACCTGGATGTAATGGCTGATGGGAACGCCGGCGAACTCTGAAATGGTGCTAATTACCAGAGGAGCGCCGCCATAGGAAGCCGATGCGTTGATCTTTGCAGCCTCGGTGACCTGCTGGCCGTAGTCGTTTGTATAGTTCAGATACACGTAGGTGTCTCGCTCAATGGAGATGAGGGTGACCTTCTTCTGCTGGGGGTCAACCCTGGCAAGAATCATGGAGTCGGACCGGAAGGTATCCTCATAGGTCTCGCGCTCTTCGTTGCCGTCCGTGCCAATGATGAGCATATAGAAGGGCTCCCCCGCCACGACTTCCTCTGTTGCCAGAGCCTCGCGGGTTTCCTCGGTGACGCCAGCGGTGATCTTGTTGGAGATGCTTTGCATATATATGTATGCGCCCGCCGCGCCCCCCACCAAAACCAGGGCCATTACCAGGGCAACCAGCAACAAGATCATGCCGGTCCGGCGCTTGGGCTTGTCATTAAGCTCCAGGTTGCGGGGCGCGCCCATCTGGGGCACCGCGGCGATACTGGCGTTGCGGCCCCTTCGACTGGTGCTTGGATCTGCAGGTACGTATTGGCTTATGTTGGTATTTGCCCTGTTCGGGGCCATGCGTCGTCTAGTCATAACCTGCATTATGCCCGCCGAACAACAACTACAGCGGGACTGTCGCCTTTTTGGGGGAAGAAAAACACAGCAACAAAACGCGCTTGCCACAGTATTTTCGCAAGAAACCCGCATATTGCGGGTGATGGTATACCCTGAATTAAGATGGACACCAGCGCGAGCGCTGAACAAGAACAACCTTGATGACCCACCTAGGAGGGTGGTGGGCGATGATAACGATCGCGGCTCTCACGGTTATCATGTGGACTCTGCGAGGATAGCGCACAAAGCCTGCAATGACCCCAGCAATGTACTGTCCGGACGTGGACGTTTTGCACGATTGGGTGTCTTTAGAGGGGCATCGTGGACGTTTTGCACGATTGGGAGACGTTTTCTGTCTCCCAATCGTCTGAAACGTCCATTTTGATCTCCCAATCGTCGAAAACGTCCATCCGGGGCCCCGATATGCACTCCCAATCGTCGATTTCGTCCACGACCACCCCGTTTGTACTCCCAGACGATATGCCCCGCGACGCCGCGTAGCGCTTGACGACGGGAGCCCCCTGCTGTTCCGTCGCGGGCAAGGATGGTACGCTGGCAGTCGTAGCACAAGCCGCGGATCCTTTCCGCAAACAGCGAAAGGGGGCACCCATGCCAGAATACACCCTCCAGTCC
>JAQXQN010000107.1 GCA_029101185.1 Eggerthellales bacterium
GTGGGAAGCCTATCCCCCGCCGAAAACTCCCCCGAGCCAATCAGGTACGCAATACGGTTCTTAATCTGAATCCACACGGGGATGCCGCCGGTGTAGTCCATCTCGAGTGCGCTCAGAGGAGTCATAGAAGTTCCTTAGACAAAGGGACAGGCGATTGTAAGTACGCAGCCGCGGCAGGCTGCCGTGACGAGTTGCTGCAAGCAGGCGCGGCAGTCAAACCGCGGCAGTCAAACCGCAACTGTCAAAAGTTCGGGGGGATTGTAAACCACACGAGCGGCATACGCAGGCTGGATGGGACGCTTCGACACAATGCGGAAAACTTCTGCCTCGGGTGGATGGCGAACCGTACCGTCCGAAACAGCAATCCACCGCTGCGGGCAGACGACGGGGTCTACAGCTTCGGACGAATTGCGGGATCCACAAATCCGTCGGACATGGCACTCGGCACCGTCACCACCGAGCCACGAGACGCCCGAACCGTCTCGTACTGCATCAGCATCGTGCGCAACTTCAGAGCCGCGTCTGGGTCCCCATAAGAAGCGGCGGCCTCAGAGAGCATCTCGGCAAGGTCCGTTTCGGCACTCACCACGGACATGCGGGCGTTCTTCTCCCGGTCCGCCTGGGCCTCTAGGCTCATGACCTCCTGCAGCTCATCGGGGATGACGATGTCTCGGACCTTCACGGAGATGATGTCCACGCCCCAACCGGCGGCCTCTTTCTCGATGTCAGCCTTGATTTCCGCATCCAGTTGGTCGCGGCGCACGGCCACCTCCGCCACGGTGGAGCGGCCCACCGCCTCGCGCATGGCCGTCTGGGCCAAGAAGCTCACCGCCGCGTAGTAGTCCTCCACCTCGGTGCAGGCCTTCTCCGCGTCCCAAACCACCCAGAACAGCACCGCGTCAATGTTGACTGGCACCAGATCCGCAGTGAGGGTCTTTTCCGCGTTGAAGGGGGTGGCGATGATACGCTGGTCCACCCGAATGGTGCCGTGCTCGATAATGGGGATGGTGAAGTACAGTCCCGGACCCACCACGCGGTTCAGTTTGCCAAGGCGCAAAACAACCACCTTTTCCCAGTTCAGCGCCACGTGGGTGGAAGAGAGCACCACCAAGGCCACCAGCAGCCCCACGCATACCACTCCAAAGCCCACCTGCCCGGCAAGCAGATACCAGCCCGCCACCACCACCGTGAACACCGACAGAAACACCGCGATGGAAAAGATGGTGGCACCGTTTCTTGACGATTTCCTGGGCACGTAACTGGTGGCGGCCCGAATCTCCGCCTGCTTGTCCGCGGCCTCGAAGGGCACGTCGACCCTGCGCCCTTTATGCTGTAATGCCATACCATCCGCCTTTCTCATATCGAAGCGTCCTTGGCGCCGAGGAATTCTCGCTTGGCCCCATGCCGCAAAACCGCCCTACCAGCCCGTCATCCCCCAGCCTACCTGGGAAATCTGCGTCACGTCCCAAGCGCCACTAGAGACCACAAGCCACCGAAGCAAGAAACCACCCAGAAGCACCAACGCCCCAATCCATACCAGCTGAGGCGTCATATTGGCGAAAGAAATCCGTCGCTCCATAGCCACAGGCACCGCCAGCCCCAACACCACCAAGCCGCACCAAAAGGGCGCCGCCAGATCCCCCGCCGCAAGAGCAAGGGCGGGTCCGCTGGTTGCCGAGGCGTCAGAGCCCCACACCCCCCACAACAGCAAGGCCGCGAGAGCGGACGCTTCGCCAAGAATCAGCAGGCCGTCAACCTGAGCAAGCTTGGTCAGAGGCAAAAGAATCGCCTGCCTGGTTTGGGTAAACGCCGCCGCGAGGAACAGCAGGGCCAAGCCGCAGGACAAGGCTGAAAGCGTAAAGACAACGGAAACGAGGGGCGTTTGCCAGAAAGCCACGGAAGGAAGCCAGGTCAGGAGCACGCCGGAGTACCCCGCCGCCACGAGGCCCGATGTCACCCCCGCCAACCCCAGGACCAGGCTAAAAGCACGGGGCAGAGGCCGGTGGTCAAATAGGGTCAAGTAAGAAAACGCCACGGAAACCGCCAGGCTCGCAGCGAGCGCCCAGGCACCTACAGACACAGGCGAAGCGTTCGCATAGAGAAACAGATTTGACAGCCGCTCCGGCCGCCCCGCGTCAAGGACCAGGCATACCACGCCAGCTGCGATACATGCTGTGCACAGGGGCCAGGCGCGGCGGAAGAAATCGACCGGAAGTGAAAGGCGCTGGCCTGAGGTGGGGGACCAAGCCGCGACATGCTGCTGACCCTGAGTGCCAACATGGCCCGGAATCCGGGATCTATCAGTGGTCCCGGGCAAACAGGCCATAACGCTGAGCGCCACCAGCGCACCGCATCCGGCGCCGCCAAGAAACAGGTAGCCAATCACAAGAGAGCCGAACACCCAAACCCCCGATGGTACGTAACGTTGCGAAGGCACGCCGGATGGCACGGCATCCTGGACAGCGGCTCGCACGCCGGATTGCACGACACCCCGGACAGCGGCTCGCACGCCGGCGGGCACCTTGCCGCAATAGCCTACGACATGACGAAAAGTATACGCCTCCCAGAACACGTTCGAGAAGTCCTGTGTTGCACAAATACTTGGTCCGGACCAGAGTTTTGCCTGAGCAACCCCTATGTGTCACCAGGTAGGGCTCTTTTGACCAGGGGCGATTAAACTGCGAGACTTTGATACCAAGTTGGAGCCGGCTGGGTTAAAACGCGCCAGCAAGATTGTGCAGAGTTGACACCGCAGCCTCTTAAGGTTGTTGCCGCCGAGGGCAAAATTGGCCCGAATGGCCAAAAAGTGGCTCCGCGGTGACGGATTCGGAAGGCCGCTGGCCAAAAAGGGCCTCGGAAGTGACGAGGGCTGGCCAAAAACCGCCCCGGCGGTGACGATCACAGGGTGAATAATCTCCTCATCCGAGAATAATTCATCGGTGACCTGGGCTTTTGCCGAGCCCTTGGCAAAGCGCCCTCTGCCACCGTCACCGCTGAAGCCCTTTTTGGCCAGCGGAGTCTCAAGATCGTCACCGCGGGCGGCCTTTTTGGCCACCCCCGCGGGGCAGCACGCTTCGCTATTCATAAAACCCCAGGTCAGAAACCAGAAATATGTCTGGTTCTTTCACTGGGGGATTATTCACCTCTGCCGTGCAGGCCGAAGCGCCCCTCCAACATCTTTCCACGCACAAAGGCGGCCATTGTGGTACCGTGTATTCCCTAATCGTTCGTTTACTGAACCAACCACCCGCTCCCACAGAAGCGCCTACGATGCGCTTCATGCCAACACAAACGGAGTTCACATGCGTCACACGATCTTCCGCGCCCTGCCCGCCCTCTCACTCGCCCTTGCAGCCTGGGTCCTTCCCCAGATCACCCCGCAAATGGCCTTTGCTGAAACCCAGGCATTTGATACCGCCACCAGTTCTGCTGCCGACCCTGCTTCCGGTCCCACTGCCAGTTCCACGTCCACCGTTACA
>JAQXQN010000108.1 GCA_029101185.1 Eggerthellales bacterium
TGCCTCCATGCCTGGCAGCGACGAGATGGGCGGCGCTCCTCGGGCCCAGCGCGTTCTTGAGCTTAATCCTGACCATCAGGTCTTCCAGGCTCTTCAGGCTGCTCAGTCTGCTGGCGAAGCGGACAAGGTTAAGACCTATGCTTGCCTGTTGTACAACCAGGCCCTGCTGGTGGAAGGCATCCAGATTGAGGATCCCGCCGCCTTTGCCCAGGCAGTGTGTAGCCTGATGAAGTAGTGTTGCGTGTAGACCGATTTCGCACATCAAGAGGGGTAGTGTTACGCGTAGGCTGGCTGCACGCATCCTGAGGGGGTAGTGTTACGCGTAACCAAAAGCGCGGAGCGTTTTACCAAGCATTGCCAAGAAAGACCAGCTAAAAAGAACCATAAGTAGAACCGAGAAAGCGGCACTCGTGGCCGCTTTCTTGTGTACGTGCGCTTACTGCTGGCGCTTATGTCCATTGTTGATATCGTATATCAATTGTTCTCGGTTAAATATGACTCGTCATCACTTTGGACTTCATAAACACCGATTTGAAAACCGCGAAAACAACGCCCTTCGCAACGGCACATCTCGCCTAATCCCAGGTAAAATATGCTATTCATAACCAGATCGCAGGAAAGGAATTTGCTGCTGGTCAATTTGCTAGCATCGCCCGTCAGCAGTTCTAATCCTCCGCCGGTGCCAGTGATACTCAAAACCATCAACCACTTCGACGCCCGAGAATCGAGACCACGTGGAGACATTCGAAATCATCCTTATCCTTGCATCGGCGGTGCTCGTGTCCGCCGTCTTTGACCAGCTGCTTCCCCGCGTCTCCATCCCCTTGGTGCAGATTGGCATCGGCCTGGTCATGGGTCTGTTCATCTCCACGCCCACGGAGGTGTTTTCCAATCCCGAGTTTTTCCTGGTGCTTTTCGTGGCCCCCCTGCTCTTTGACGAAACCCGTCACGCCAATAAGACCGCTCTCATCAAGAACATGTATTCAATCCTGTCGCTGGCAATTGGCCTGGTGGTGTCCACGTGCCTGGCGGTGGGATTCGCTCTTCACCTGATCGTGCCGTCCATCTCCCTGGCCGCCGCCTTCGCTCTTGGTGCCGCCCTTGGCCCCACTGACGCCGTGGCGGTTATGTCGCTGGGCAAGGACGTGAAACTTACCGAGCGGCAGAAGTCCGTCCTCTCTGGTGAGGCCCTGATCAACGATGCATCCGGTGTTGTCACCTTCCAGTTTGCCATCGCCGCCGCAACCACCGGCGCATTCAGCCTGGCGGATGCCCTGGGTAGCTTCTTTGTGGACTTCTTTGGCGGCATCGCCGTGGGCCTGGTGCTCGCTGGCTTGGTTATGGGCTGCTCCAAGCTCATCCGCGACCGGGGCCTTGAGACCGGCACTCTCCACATGCTTGTCCAGGTGCTGCTCCCCTTCGTGTCCTTTCTGGCCGCCGAAACCATCGGCGTCTCCGGCATCCTGTCCGTGGTGGCAACGGGCATCGCCTTCAACGCGATTCCCCGTAAAATGACGCCCGAGGAAAGCCGCATGAAAATCACCTCCTCTAGTGTGTGGGAAATCCTGATTTTCCTGATCAACGGCGTGGTGTTTGTGCTGCTGGGCATGAAGCTCACCAACATCCTGCTGCCTACCTGGAACCAGGGAGGCATGACCGATCCTTGGCTGATTCCGCTGTTGGTGCTGCTGGTCACTGTGCTTGTGGTGGGGGTTCGCTACCTGTGGATCCTGGGAATGGACCATTTCTGGCTCACCCGGCCTGACCCCCAGGACCCCGCTTTGCCTCAGCCTGGCGAAACGTCCTGCCCCGCAGGCTCTCAGCCCGCCGCGGCCGACGCTGCCGCGCCCGCGGCCGACGCTGCCGCGCCCGCGGCCGACGCTGCCGCGCCCGGCAGCTCCGTGCCAGACGCGGCCACCGCTCACACCAAGCCGCCCGTCTTCTCGTCCGTAACCGTCGCCACCGCAATAAACTCCCTGGTCACCACCTTGTCCGGACCCAAGGGCGCGGTTTCTCTGGCGGTAATCCTCTCTTTGCCGTATTACCTGGGCGGCGTTCCCTTCGCCAACAGAGACCTGCTCATCCTTATTGCCAGCGGCGTGATCGTGGTCACCTTGTTGCTGGCAAACTTCGTGGTGCCCCTGCTCACCCCCAGCGCGGACGAAGGTGGGGATCTTGAGCGGGCCGCCGTGGAACGGGAGATTCTGCAGAACGTGGTGGCGGAGCTCCTCAGCCGTCAGACTCCCGAGAACGCTTCGGCCACTACGTCGGTGGTCTCCGCCTATACCGAGCGCATGCTCAGCGTGGGCGGGGTGTCGGTGTCTCAGGCCCGTATCAAGGGGATTCGGGTGGAAATCCTTAAATCCCAGGAGCGTTTTGTCCGAGTTCGCGGCCCCGAGTTGGGGGTGGACGCGGATTTCGTGGACAAGTATGCCGACAGGCTTGAATCCATGGCGTATTCCGTCCGCGGATTGGGCCTGATGGGGGCCATCCTGTCGGATAGGACCAAGGCATCCCCCTCGGCGTCGGCGGTAAGCCCCATCGGTCAGATTGCCGGCTGGTTCAAACGTTCGTTCAACGTGGGCGA
>JAQXQN010000109.1 GCA_029101185.1 Eggerthellales bacterium
GATAGAACCCTTTGGCCAATCCCAGTAAGGACGCTTCGACGCAGCCTCGCTACCTGAGCACCCCCATCCAGACACCCACCAAGGAGCGCACCCCATGCCCCACATCACCGTCATCAATCCTGGCCTGTGCACCACCATTCAAGACCAGGGCCGCACGGGCTTCATGTCAAGCGGCTTCAGCCCCAGCGGCGTCATGGACCGCAGGGCATTAAATCTGGCAAATATCTTGGTGGGAAACCCCATGGACACCCCCGTGCTGGAATTTGCCCTCTCGGGGCCTACCCTCACCTTCCAGGAGGATACGATATGCGCTCTGACCGGGGCATATTTCAACGCCACCCTTGACGACAATCCAGTAGCAAGTTACCGGGCCTTTCTTGCCCCCGCCGGATCCCAACTAAGCCTGCCTGTAGCATCTAAGGGCGTCTACGGGTACCTGGCCGTCTCTGGGGGCTTTGTGGGCGATGAGGTCATGGGGTCCGCCTCCACCAACCTTAAGTGCGCCATCGGCGGGTATCAAGGCCGTGCCTTGCAGGCCGGCGATGAACTGGAAACTGCGCAAGGCTCCTTCCCGCCAGAGGTTCTTTCCCTCGGCAATCCCTACAGAAACGACCCCTACTATCAGTTCGATTACTCCGTCAGGGAGATTCGGGTCATCCCCGGTCCACAAGCAGAGCAGTTCGACTCCCATAGCCTGCATCGGTTCTACTCCTCTGATTACACCGTGACGCCCCAATCGGATCGCATGGGCTACCGGCTCTCCGGACCCGCCGTGGCAGGGCCGAAGGGCTCCGACATCATCTCCGACGGTATTGCCTTCGGGGCCATCCAGGTTCCCTCCCAGGGCACCCCCATCATCATGCTCGCAGACAGACAGACCACTGGCGGCTACGCAAAGATTGCCACCGTAGCTAGCGTTGACATCCCCCTGCTGGTGCAACGCAGACCCGGGCAGAAGGTACGCTTCACCGCCGTATCCGTCCCCGTCGCCCAGGACCTCTATAAAATCCAGAAGGCCTATTTGGAGCACGTTCAGTCCATCGTGGAAGAAAGGATCCGCCATGCAGCCCAGTGACACCCCTAACATCCCCGCCGCTTCGGAAATCCTATCAGCTGCCGACATCCCTGCTGACATGACCCCGTCCCAGTTCAGGCGCCTGTGCCGGGAAGGACGCTTCGCCACCCACACCTCAGGGGTGTGCCCTGGATACGCCCAGGCCAACCTGATTGTGCTACCCTATGAGGACGCCTTTGACTTTTTGCTCTTCGCCCAGCGAAACCCCAAACCCTGTCCTTTGCTTGAGGTCACCGAGCCCGGGGTGCGCCTCACCCAGATCTGCGCCGAGGACTGCGATATTGCCACAGACTTCCCCCGCTATCGGGTCTACAAGGACGGTCAGTTAGTCTGTGAGCCCACCGACGTGTCCGACATCTGGCGCGACGACCTGGTGGCCTTTGTCATCGGGTGCTCGTTCAGTTTCGAGTCCGATCTGATTGAGGCCGGCATAGAGATTCGCCACAACACCCTGGGGTGCAACGTGCCCATGTACATCACCAACATCCCTTGCAAGCCTGCAGGAAAGATGCGGGGCAATATGGTGGTGTCCATGCGCCCCCTGCCCCCTCAGGACGTGGTGAGGGCAACCATGATCTCAGGTGCCATCCCTAAGGTCCACGGCGCCCCCATCCACATTGGCGACCCCTCCGTCATCGGCATCAAGGACGTGATGAGGCCTGACTTCGGAGACCCGGTCACCATCAATCCTGGCGAAGTCCCCGTGTTTTGGCCCTGCGGCGTCACCCCCCAAAGCGTGGTCATGAGCGTCAAGCCCAAATTCGCTATCACCCACGCCCCAGGGCACATGCTCATCACCGACCAGAAAAACATCAACCTCCGCGTTCAGTAAGGAAGCGTCATGACCACCGTAGACCTCAACTCTGACCTGGGAGAAAGCTTTGGCCGATACACCATTGGCCGCGATAAGGACGTAATCGGCCTGGTTTCGAGCGTCAATATCGCCTGCGGGATGCATGCGGGAGACCCCATCGTCTTGCGCAACACCGTTCGTGCCGCCGCAGAGGCGGGCATTGGCATTGGCGCCCATCCGGGATACCCCGACCTGCAGGGTTTCGGCCGCAGGGATATGGCCTTGTCTCCTGACGAAGCGTACTGCTACGTGCTTTACCAGATTGGCGCGGCGGACGCCTTCTGCAAGGCCCAGGGTGTACGGCTCAACCACGTCAAGCCCCATGGCCAGCTCTACAACACTGCTGCAAAGGATCCCAAGCTTTCCCAGGCCATCGCCCAAGCGGTATACGACTACAACCCGGATTTGGTGCTATTCGGCCTGGCAGGGGGATGCTTGATTGACGCGGGCACCAAGCTTGGCCTTCGCTGCGCCCAGGAGTTCTTCGCCGACCGCAACTACACCGCCGATGGCACCCTAGTGCCCCGATCGCTTCCCCACGCCATCATCACCGATGAGGACTTTGCCGCAAAGCGGGTGGTAAGAGCCGTAAAGGAGGGACGCATTGTCTGCGAGACCGGCCAGACCATCCCCATCTGCGCCGACACCATCTGCCTGCATGGGGACAACGAGAAGACCCTGGCCTTTGCCCGGCTGATCAACCAGACCCTTCAGGAAGAGGGGATTGAGATTCGGCATCCGTAAGTTGCGATGGACGCGGCCGAGGCCGCCCGAGGCGACCGGTAGCAGCCCCAGGCGGCCCGAATTGGCCCCAGGTGGCCCAAGGCGATTTCTCGGGGATTAATAGTTGGTTACGCGTGATACGGGGGTCTTATTCAAGGCCCCCGTTCCTGTACAGTTTTGCTTGCGGGTTTATCGGGAAATCCCCTTCGTTCGCCGAATAACTTTGCATAAAACGCAAATTTGGGTCATATTTCTCGCATAATCCATCTGCTGCGTAGTGCACGTTTAACAAAAGAAAGGATGAGATATGAGCACGTTGCTGAAACGCCTCAAGAACATTGGCCCTGGAGCCCTTGTCGCCGCCGCCTTTATTGGCCCCGGCACCGTCACCACCTGCACCCTCTCAGGTGCAAACTACGGCTACACCCTGGTCTGGGCCATTGTGTTTGCCACCGTCGCCACCATCGTCTTCCAGGAGATGGCAGCGCGCATTGGCATCGCCACCCAGAAGGGCCTTGCCGAAAACATCCGTGACCGTATCAAGAACCCCGTGGCCAAGTGGATTGCCCTGGGCCTTGTGCTCGTCGCCATCTTTATCGGAAACGTCGCCTACGAGACCGGCAATATCACCGGCGGCATCCTGGGCATCGGCGCCATCGTTGACGTCGCCGGTGGCCTGCAAGTTGCCCTGATCATTGCCATTTCCGTCAGCGCCGCCGCGCTGCTGTGGATTGGCAGCTTCAAAGCGGTCCAGAACGTCCTCACCGTCATTGTCGTTCTCATGGGCGTCGTGTTCATGATCACCGCATTCGCCTCTAACCCCGACTGGGGGGCCGTTTTCGCCGGCCTCATGCCCCACCTGCCCTCCACTGAGCAGACCGGTGGCACGTCACCTGTTCTGGTGGCCGTGGGCCTGATTGGCACCACCGTGGTTCCCTACAACCTGTTCCTGCACGCATCCTCCGCTGCTGACCGCTGGAAGAACCCCGAGGATATTGCCGACGCACGTTTCGACAGCATCATCTCCATCGGGCTGGGCGGCTTCTTCAGCCTGTGCATCCTGATCTGCGCCGCCGCAAACATCTACGGTACCGGCATCGAGGTCACCAACGGTGCCACCATGGCCGTGGCCTTGACCCAGACCCTCGGCGGCTGGGCCACCATACTCTTCGGCATCGGCCTGTTCGCGGCCGGCTTCACCTCCGCCATCACCGCCCCTCTGGCTGCCGCCTACGCCACCTCTGGCGCTTTGGGCTGGGGCCGCGACATGAAGAACATCAAGTTCAAGCTGGTCTGGCTTGTCGTTATCCTCTGCGGCTGCTTCATGGCAATCGCCCTGTCCAAGAGCCCCACCCAGCTCATCCTCACCGCTCAGGCGGCCAATGCAATCATCCTGCCGCTGATGGCCTTCTTCGTGCTCTACTGCGCCAACAGCAAAGACCTGGGCAGCCTGCGCAACAAGGTGTTCGCCAACGCATTCGGCGTGGTGATCATCGTCGTCACCCTGTTCATGTGCTACCGCAACCTGTCCAGCTTCTGGACGAGCCTCATGTCTCTACTTGGAATCGGATAGCTCTCAGGGCTGATTTTCCCGGCCGTGTGACAACGCCTCTCTGCAAAAGCATCGGCCACTGACCGCTTATGCCTACGCACCAGCACAAAGGCCCGCATCAACCATGATGCGGGCCTTTCTCGTTACGACATACACAACGGGGTAAAGCAGTATACAACGTGTTACTGGGCGTAGATCTCCCGCTCCACAACCAGGGTGTTCTTGATGGTACCCACCAAAGTCTGCAACGCATCAATGACCCGAGGCCTGATGTCTCCACCAATCATGACATACATGAGGGAATCCCCCACCTTACACTCCCCCTCGTTGAGCCACACCTTCACAAAGTAGATGCCCGGCATCTCAAGGGTCTCAGCAATGGCGCGCTCAAGCCCCTCGGCGTCGTAGGAGAAATCCACCGCCACCACAGGAGCCAGACCCTCCACACCCTGGCGGACCTGGGCCTTAGGAGTAATGCGCACCGTGCCATTGTGGGTCAGAAACATGCCGCATTCACTGGCGTGTTCGCTACGCTTTGCCTCCAGCAGCCATTCTTGAATATTGGGTTCGGTCTTTGCCATGGTGATTCCTCTCGCGTAGGCAGACGAATATGCAACAAGGGGGTATTGTAGCCCAACCTTTAGGGATTCAGCTGCAGGGCGTCTTTCAGGCACCGCACATACATCTCACCCGAGAGCTGCTCATCATAAAGGAGTTCAGGTCCAAGCCGGTTGGGATCAAGGGTGCAGCCTTCAAACAGGGCGCTTCGCAGTGCATCATCCACTTTGAACCACATAAGGGTACCCCGCTTATCGTCACTGGACTGCCCCACACCCACCGTGTCCTCAAAGTGACCCTTGAGCACCACGGGAAACCCCTCCTGGTCCGTGGCGTGGATGTTGAGCACATGCACGCCTCTGTTGGTGCTCCAGGACAGTTGCTTCTCGGCAATGTAGCATCCCACCAAATCGGGCATGCCCAACACATCACTGGTGATCACCGAGGTGTAGTACTGCCATTCGGTCTGATTCGCGGTGACCAGATTCTCGCCCTGAGCGGGAAAGGGATAGTTGCGGGCTCGGACCTCGATGTGCATATAGTTCTGCTTCACCTCAACCACACCGGTACGTACCACCCCGTTAGCCTTCTTGTGGATATGCATCCAGGTGCCACGAAGCCACAGATTCGGATGGTCCTTGATCCACCTGCGCTGATACCATGCCTCATAGCCCCATTTCAGCACCAGATAGATGCCGGAGGTCATAGCAAGGTCAAGCAAAATGGCGGCAAGGCCAATAAGCAGCTCATCGTTGGTATGGAGCAGGGCGCCTAAGAAGCCATCCAGTCCAAACCTGCTTGAAAACAGGAAGTAGCACTGAATCAGCACGATGAATACCGCGGTGACCGACCCGTTAATCTGATAGTAAATCCGATAATTGTCGCCAATGCCGTCCATACGACGCCCGCCGTTCATGCAAGCCTCCCCAAAGCTCCCGGTCCAGGCCAACGCAACCCTGCCGTAGCAAATCCACACCCTGCCGTATCAAACACACGCCCTGTGCCCATGGTTGGTCTGCCCAAGGGCAACTCAGGCATTCATGTCCCAGTGTGCACCGATGATGGATAAGAGCGGGCGTGCTGTAGGACCATTTGATGCCACAATTGAGGTTGGCGAAGCGTACTGCAAGGGTTGGCCCTGGTAATCCATCATGCAACCCCCCGCCTCAGCAAGAACAAGCCCTGCGGCGGCAAAATCCCAGGGTTTCAGCCGGGCCTCAAAGTACCCGTCGAGCCTTCCTGCGGCAATGTAGCAGATAGCAAGAGCCGAGGAGCAGATGCGGCGCAGGTCAACGCAGGAGCAAAAGACCTCCTTAGCAATGGCGAAGGTCGCATCGGCCACATCCTTATGGGTAGATCCCGCTCCAAACTCTATGAGAGCCTGGTCAAGCCCTCTGTCGGACACATGAATGGGCGCCCCGTTGAGCGTAGCGCCAGATCCCAACTGTGCGATGAAGAGATCATCGTTAAAGGGGTTATACACCACCCCAAAGACCACCCTGCCTCCCTGGTACAGGGCAAGGGAGATGGAGCTCATGTTGTACCCATACACCAGATTAGTGGTGCCATCAATGGGGTCAAGTATCCAGCAGGGGTCAGACAATCCCCCCGTCTCCTCCTCGGAGAAGAAGCCCATTTCAGGAGTGAGATCAGCCAAGGCGGTCTTGAGGGTCTCGCTGATGGTGGTATCTACCGCCGTAACAAAATCACAGTCACCCTTCATGGAGACCTTGCTGGTCAGTTCGCCAAGTGCAATGGGCTTGCAGCCCACCACGAGGTCAACAATCTTCTGGTAATCCATGCCGCCTCCCAGGTAGTGCACGAGGGGGTCACGCTGACCCCCTCGCAGTTACATGCTATGCGTAATCAGGCCCTGCGTACCGCTTACTTCTGCTCAAGGGCAGCATGGGCGGCAGCCAGTCGAGCCAGGGGCACCCGATAGGGGCTGCAGGACACGTAATCAAGCCCGATCTTGGCAAAGGTGTGGATGGAATCGGGATCACCGCCGTGCTCTCCACACACACCGCAGGTGATGTTGGGGTTGCCCTCATGACCAAGCTCCACGCCCATCTTCACCAGCTTCGCAACGCCGGGATCAACGGTGGCAAAGGGGTTGTAGGGCAGCAGCTTCTCCTGCAGGTACTGGGGGATGAACTCGGACTCAACGTCATCACGGGAGAAGCCGAAGGTGGTCTGAGTCAGGTCATTGGTGCCGAAGCTGAAGAAGTCCGCCTTGGTGGCAATCTCGTCGGCGGTGACAGCGGCGCGGGGCAGCTCAATCATGGTGCCGATGGGGATGTCAAGCTTCACGCCCTTGGCCTGCTCTACCTCGGCAATGATACCCAGGGCATCCTCCCGAAGCTTTGCCAACTCGTTGACGGTGGCCACCAGAGGAATCATGATCTCAGGCTTGGGGTCAAGACCCTCTAGCGTAAGATCTGCCGCAGCGGTGGCAATGGCGCGCACCTGCAGCTCAGGAAGCAGAGGATAGCAGATGGCAAGGCGGCAGCCGCGGAAGCCAAGCATGGGATTCTGCTCGGCAAAGGAGTCCACCTTCTCGAAGAGGGCCCGCTTCTGGGCAAGAAGAGCAGCATCGGCGCCCTGCTCCTCAAGGCGGGCAATCTCCACCTCAAGGACACGGGGGCTTTCCAGGAACTCATGCAGGGGCGGGTCAAGCAGCCGCACGATCACGGGCAGGCCGTCCATGGCCTTAAACATGCCGTAGAAGTCTCCCACCTGGGCCTCATAGAGCTTTTCAGCGGCCTCAGCGCGGACCACTTCGTCATCATTGAGAATAAAGGTCTGGATAATCTGCTTACGGTCTCCCAGGAACATGTGCTCGGTGCGGCACAGACCAATACCAGAGGCACCAAAGTTACGGGAGAGCTGGGCGTCTGCAGGGTTATCCGCATTGGCACGTACGCCAAGAGTGCGGATTTCGTCGGCCCATTCCAAAATGGTGTCCAGGTCACCGGTGAGCTCAGGCATGACCAGATCCACCGCGCCAAGCACCACGATACCAGTGGTGCCGTCGATGGAGATCATGTCGCCCTCACGGATGACGATGTCGGTGCCAGCAACGGCGGCTTCCTTCTTCTCTGCATCAATGCGCAGGGCTTCAACGCCGCAAACGCAGGGAGCGCCCATACCACGGGCGATAACGGCGGCATGGGAGGTCTTTCCACCATGGGAGGTCAGGATACCCTCTGCGGCAATCATGCCGGCAAGGTCATCAGGCGTGGTCTCCCAGCGGACCAGCACGGTCTTGCGTCCTTCGGCTTCAGCCTCAACGGCATCCTTAGCGGAGAAGACAGCCTCGCCCACCGCAGCACCGGGGCTTGCGTTCAGACCGCGGGCGATCACGTCATAGGTGGCCTTCTTGTCGAATTGGGGATGCAGCAGCTGGTCGAGCTGCTCGGGCTCGATGCGAGAGATTGCCTCCTCCTTGGTGATGAGGCCCTCCTCCACCATGGCAATGGCGATGTGCAGCGCGGCGGCAGCGGTACGCTTGCCGGCACGGGTCTGCAGCATCCACAGCTTGCCCTGCTCAATGGTAAACTCGATGTCGCACATGTCGCGATAGTGATTCTCGAGGATGGTAAAGATACCCTCAAGCTCCTGGCCGGCCTCCTGAAGGCCTTCGATGTGCTTCAACTCGGCGATGGGACTGGTATTGCGGATGCCGGCAACCACGTCCTCGCCCTGAGCGTTGATCAGGTAATCGCCGTAGAACTCGCGCTCGCCGTTTGCGGGATTGCGGGTGAAAGCCACGCCAGTAGCGCTGGTCTCACCCTTGTTGCCAAAGACCATGCACTGCACGTTGACGGCGGTGCCCAGATCATCGGCGATCTTGTTCTTCTTGCGGTAGAGCACGGCGCGGTCATTGTTCCAGGAGCCGAAGACGGCCTCAATGGCAAGACGCAGCTGCAGGTCAGGGTTCTGGGGGAACTGCACCGTGCCGTCAATTACCAGAGAGGGATACGCCTGGGCATCTACGTTCTCGGAGAAGATGGCCTTGAACTCCTCCACCAGATCCTGCAGATCCTCAGCGGTAAGCTCGGTATCGGATTTGACGCCGCGCTCCAGCTTCTTTGCGGCGATGGCATTCTCAAACAGGTCTCCGTCGAGGCCCATAACCACGTTGGAGAACATCTGAATGAAGCGGCGATAGGAATCCCAGGAGAACCGGGGGTTGCCGGTGGTGGCAATCAGACCGTTGATGGACTGGTCATTCAGGCCCAGGTTAAGCACAGTATCCATCATGCCAGGCATGGACATAGGAGCGCCGGAACGAACGGAGACCAGCAGAGGATCCTCAGCGTCTCCGATGCGCTTGCCCATGCGCTTCTCCAGGTCAAGCCTGTACTCCTGAATGGAGTCCAGCGCGCCTTCAGGCCACACGTTTCCCGCATTGGCGTACTCCATGCAGGTCTGACAGGTGATGGTGAATCCCGGAGGCACAGGCAGGCCGATGATGGCCATCTCGGCCAGATTGGCACCCTTTCCGCCCAGGATGTACTTCATATCCTTGTTGCCCTCGGTAACGTTGTTGCCTTCTGCGTCTTTGCCGAACGCATACACGCGCTTAACGTTGTCAGCCACTTTTCCTCTCCTTTTGGTCTTGACGGTAAGTGCATCTCTCGATTTTACTCAACCGCCATTTTGGTTCCAGGATGACTCTTTTTATAGTACCGTAAAATTTCCTGAGCGGACTCCTCCACGGCCTTGTTGCTGGTTTGGATGACGATACACCCGATTTTCCTCATAAGTGCCCGGGCCTCCTGCAGGTCCTGATAGACCATCTCAGGGTCCGCATAATCCCCCGCCACGGCAACCGCCGTCTTACCTGATGCCCTTAGTCTGCGCTGCCTGATTCCCACCAGTATTTCCGGGGTGGTCATAAGCCCGAAGGCCCGGCTAGGATCAACGTCAAACAGCTCCTTAGGGGGCTGCACTCCAAGGGACAGAGGAACGTTGGCCACCTTGTACCCTTCGTTACCCAGATAAATGGAGATGGGGGTCTTTGAGGATCGGGACACCCCAAGAAGCACGATATCCGCGTGGGTAAGGTCCTGGGGGTTGCGCCCGTCGTCATGCTCAACGGTAAACTCCATGGCCGCGATACGCTGGAAGTAGCGCTCGTCGGTGTGGCGAAGCATGCCAGGATCCGTGCTCGGGGTCAAACCGGAGGCCTCAGAGAGAGCCATCAGGGGTTCAGACATGATATCAACCCCAAATAATCCCTGTTCAAGACAGAATGCCTGCATTTGAGACCGAAGCTTTTGATCCACGAAGGTATAAAACACCACCAGCTTCTCGGATAGGCCCATCTGAGCGTGGAGGCGTTTGTGTTCCAGTAAGAAGTCGGAGATTTCCTTAAAGGACCGGGCCTTCGGCAGGGTCTCGATATAGGGGTCGGGATACCCGAACTGCCCAGCGGCGGCCCGGGCTAGGGCATGAGCCGTAGCTCCTAGAGAGTCGGAGATGATATGTATGGTAGGCAAAGGCGTGTCATTTGACACCAGGTTCATTTCTGAACTTCGACGGACGGCTGACATGGCGCTCTCCTATCACTGGTGGGTTAAACCAAAACGGCCCAGAACCTCTCAAAAGGAACCGGGCCGAATCATGCGAAAAACCGCGGACGCCGCTACTTTGCCAGGAGGCCGAAGTCTGCCACCTGGGAGAACACGCCCACGAATACCCCGAGCAGGGCAAGCCGATTGGCACGGATCGAAGGGTCCTCGTCCATGACCATCACGGCGTCGAAGAATGCATCGATAGGACCGCGCAGCGCGGCGAGACGAGCCAATGCGGCGGGATAATCCCCCTGGTCAAGAGCGGAGGCAACCTGAACTCGTGCGTCGCAGACCGCCCCAAGCAGCACCTTCTCAGCAGGGTCTATCATCAGATCCGGGTTGGGATCTGCCACCTGGCAATCCCCCTTCAGGTTATTGGCGCGGGCATACGCGGCAGCCAGATCTGCCATGGATTCGGGGTCCGTGGCCCGGGCCTGGCACAGAGCCGCTACCCGGGAGGTGATGACGGCAGGCTCAATTACGCCGCAGGCGAGCACCGCGTCAATGGCGTCCGGCGCATTACCGCCGTCCTTGAGCATGACCTTAGTACGGGTGACGAAAAAGTCCACCACCTGGGATTTCACCTGGGCGACATCGAATTCTATGCCCGATTTCGCGTAGGAGCCCAAAGCCACGTCTATGGCGTCCTCAAGGCAGACGGCGAGCCCGGCGTTGAGCATGGCAATAATACCAATAGCGCTCCTGCGCAAAGCGAAGGGGTCGGAAGATCCGGTGGGACCCTGGCCCACGGCAAACAGGCCGCAAATGGTGTCAAGCTTATCCGCGAATGCCACAATCCTGCCCACGGTGGATTGGGCAAGGTCATCCCCAGCAAACCTGGGGCGGTAATGGTCGTTAATGGCCTGGGCGACTACCGGGCTCTCCCCCGCCGCTGCGGCGTAATAGGAGCCCATGATGCCCTGAACGCTCGTGAACTCCACCACCGCACCGGTTACCAGATCCGCCTTGCACAGATAGGCGGCCCGGCACGCTTCGTCATGCTCCACCTGGCTTACCTGGGCCTGGATGGCAAGATGGTCCGCCAGGGCAACGATCCTGTTGGTCTTTTCCAGAGTGGTTCCCAACTTCTCCTGAAACACCACCTGGGCAAGCTGGGGCACGAAGGCCTCCAAGGGTTTTTTCAGGTCCTCGTCATAGAAGAACTTGGCGTCATAGAGCCGGGCGGCCACCACCCGCTGATTGCCGTCGATGATATTGGCGGCATAGGCGGGATCGCCGTTGGAGGTAATCAGGAAGGAGTTGGATAGGGAGCCATCCTGGTTGTACAGGGCAAAATAGCGCTGGTTGACCGCCATGGAATCCACGATGATCTCCTTGGGCACCGCTAGGAATCCCTGGTCAAACTGACCCACCATCACCGTGGGGTACTCGGCAAGGTTGACCACCTCGGCGAGGGTCTTGGGCTTCACGTCGCACACCAGGCCGGTTTCCTGCTCCACCTGGGCAATCTGGGAGCGGATGGACGCCTCGCGGGCGGCTTCCGTGGTCACCACGAAATGGGACTCCAGAACACCAATGAGATCATCGGCGGTGTTCACGACGAAGGGACCGGGGGCCAGAAACCTGTGGCCATAGGTGAGATTTCCAGAGGTCAAGCCCGCAAACTCAACGGGCACCACAGCATCTCCAAGCATGGCGAGAATCCAGCGCACCGGCCGGGAGAAGGTCTCCGTGTGGCTTCCCCACCGCTGGGAGCGGGGCCAGGACAAGCCATTGATTACGGACAGGAGGATGTCGGACAACAGGCCGGCCACAGGCTTTGAGGGGGTGGACTTAATGGCGTAGATGTACGAGACGCCGTTTTCGTCCCGCAGCTGCAGATCAGATGCCTCTACGCCCTTGCCGCGGGCAAAGCCCAAGGCAGCCTTGGTGTAGTTTCCGGCCTCATCAAGGCCGATACGGGCCGCAGGGCCACGAAAGACCTGCTCGGTGGCTTCGGTGGCCTCAGGAACCTGGGCAATAAGAGAGATCAGTGTCCGGGGGGTGGAATAGATCTCCACCTCACCGAAGGGGATGCCGGCGGCCTTGAGAGCATCAGCCATGAGCCCCTTCATCTGGATGGTGGCGTTGTGCAGGGCAAAGGCGTGCAGCTCCTCGGTGCCAATCTCGAAGGCGAGGGTTTTAGTTGCCATGGTTACTCACCCTCCTTCTGGGCGATAGCGGGGTTGACCACATGCTCCAGATAGCTGGCGCAACAGGCCTTGGCAAGGGTGCGCACGCGCAGGATATAGCCCATGCGCTCCGTGGCGGAAATGACGCCCCGGGCGTCAAGGAGGTTAAAGGCATGGGAGCACTTCAGCACGTAGTCGTATGCAGGAAGAGGCAGACCTGCCTCAAGGACTCGGTTGCACTCCGCCTCATAGCGGTCGAACTCCCCAAAGAGCAGATCCGTGTCGGCAACCTCGAAGTTGTAGGCGGAAAACTCCCGCTCGTTTTCCAGGAAGACGTCACCGTAGGTGAACACGGTGCCGTCAGCGCCGCGACTCCAAACGATGTCGTAGACGGAATCTACGCTCTGGATGAACATGGTCAGACGCTCAAGACCATAGGTGACCTCAGAGGGGACGGGGTTGCACTCAAAGCCGCCCACCTGCTGGAAATAGGTGAACTGGGTGCACTCCATACCGTCGATCCACACCTCCCAGCCAAGGCCCCAGGCGCCAAGGGTAGGGCTCTCCCAGTCGTCCTCAACAAACCGGATGTCGTGG
>JAQXQN010000110.1 GCA_029101185.1 Eggerthellales bacterium
GGTTCTTGAGCGCGGTAGAAGGATAGATGGCAGGCATGGCTTGCTCCTAATACATGACCTAATTTCATACCTAATTGCGGTCTTAATTATAGCCTGATTTCGATGAAATATCTAGTTCGCAAACATTGCCGACGACGTCGCTGACGACCCCCAATTACATCGAAGATGCGATATTGCAACTTCGATGTATCGAAACGGGCCGAAAACACCCGAAATCGCCTGATTCGCTACATTTGATTTGCCATTTGCCTTTTTAATTGTTGCGCGGGGACACGGCGTCCCCGTCACCTCGTGGCGACGAAAAGCAACGCAAGGACAAGCTCGGCGATGACGATCGCAGCCGCCGCGCATATGCCGACAAGCAGCCTCGCCACGTCCCATGCCAGTGCGTACTGCATCGTGTGGGGAAACATCGCCGAGACCGGGGAGGTCCCCCGCCGGGCGTCCCAGCCCGAGGGCAACGAGATGCTTGGCCGGCTGCGCTCCCTGCGCTCCTCCACCCCTAGGTCCGAGTTCCTGGAGGGACTGGACCCCGAGGGTCTGAGAAGGGAGCTGGAGGGCTGTGGATGCGCCAACCACGGGGACAATCCTTCTTCCAGACATAGCAAGCCTCCAACGAACGAAGCCCCGACCAGGCAGAAAGGCTGATCGGGGCCATAATCGGGCCTATCCAGATTCACGTGGGGAGCGTCGGAGGGAAAGCGCTCCCCTGCGACTCGATGCGGACTACAGCCCGCGGGCTGCAAGATGGGCGTCCCGAACCGCGTCTATGATGGCGGCGGGGGCGGCAGCGTCACCCACGGTGATGACCTCCACGCCAGGCAGGCCGGCAAGGGCTCCGTTGGGAGCCAGGTCGTCGCAGAGCACCACGGAATCGACCTTGACCGTGCGCCTCAGTCCCAGGTCGGTGGTGAACTCCACACCCTCGGCGGTCACGGAGATGTCCGTCGCGCCGCTGTGCACCACGCATCCCTGAGACTTGATCCAGCTCAGGATGACCGCACGGGACCAGGGGGCCTGAGCGGCGGCCAGGTTCTCCGGGGCGCCTTCCTGGACGATGTGCACCTTCACGCCCATGTTCACCAGGTAGTTGGCGAAATCGGTGGCGCGCAGGCTTCCGCCCACGATGGCGACGCTAGAGCCCAGGTCCACCGCCATGGCATCGTTGAACGCCACAGCCTTGGACGCTTCGACAACCTTGACGGATGTCTCCGGCACCACGCCTCCGATGGCGGAGATGACCACGTCGGGGGCCTCGGAGGCCACCAGGTCGGCGTTAACCTCGGTGCCCGTCACCACCTCCACGCTCAGGGTCTCCAGCATATGCTGCTGGTAGGCCAGGTAGTCCGCCAAGCGCTCGTGGGGGCCCTTGACCATGGCGGCAAAGGGAACCAGGCCGCCGAGGCTGCCGCCCTTCTCGAAGAGCTTGACCTGGTGCCCACGCTTAGCGGCGGTGATGGCCGCCTCCATGCCGGCAGGACCGCCACCCGCCACCAGGACCTTCTTGACCGTGTCGGCGGGAAGGGGCTCGGGGCCCTCGGGCATCTCCTCGGAGTAGGCCCGGTACATGGCGGGGTTGGCCCGGCAGAAGCCGATGCCGGCGGGGTTGACCACGGACTGGAAGCAGCAGACGCACTTGTTGCAGGGACGGATGCCCTCGAAGTCGCCCGCCTGGATCTTGTTGGGCAACTCGGGGTCCACCATCAAAGGGCGGTTCATGACCACGAAGTCCGCCTTGCCGTCGGCCACGGCGGAGTTGACCGTGGCGGGGGCCAGGCGCGGGTCCACGTCGCCCACGAATCCCACAGGGATGGAGACGGCGGCCTTGACCATGGCGCACAGGTCGGCGAAGGCGGCCACGCCCTCATGGGCGCCATCGATAATCCCGGCCATATGAGTGGCATAGTCCACCTGGGTGCCCACGCCGGTGTTGCCGTGGGCGCCGATGTGCATCAGGTCAGGGAAGAAGCCTGCGGCATGATTGCCGAACACGGCGGTGCGCACCTGCAGGGAGTCCGCGCCCGCGGCCTCGAACAGCTTGGCGAACTCCACAGCCTCCTCCGGCTTCATACACAGCTCAGAGTCGCCCATCTCCTCCACGTTCTCCTCCACGCAGTTAAAGAGGACTTGGACCGCCAGGCCGGGGCACTCGGACTTGATGCGCCCAATGAGCTCGGTGATGATGCGGGCGCGGTTCTCCAGGCTCTGGGGGCCGTACTCGTCGTCGCGCTGGCAGTTGAGGTGGCGGGACAGGAAGCTGGCAAAGGTATGGTCGCAGCCGGCGTTGATCTCCAGAATGTCAAATCCGTTGCCCTGGAACATCTTCGCCTGGGCCACCATGTCGTCCTGGAAGGCGTGGATGTCCTCCACGCTCATCATGCCACGGGGCATGATGTCGACGCGAGCCTGCTCAAGCGGGGATGTGGCGTTCTTCTCCGAGGACGAGTTGAACCACAGGCCCCACACCTGCATGCCGGCCAGGGCCCCTCCAGCGTGGATGGCCTCCACCAGCGGCGTGAGGGTGTTCTCGTCCTCGATAATCCAGGTCAAGCTCTCCACCATGACGATGCCCGCGCCGCCCCTGGCGATATCCGCGTAGTAGCCCTCCAGGGCTGGGGTGTAGGACAGGTCGTAAGTGTAGGTGCCCGCCGCGGACTTCATGATGCGGTTCCTGGCCTGCTTGCCGCCGATGGTGATGGGCTCGAACAGCGCGGCGCAATCGCTGGACTGGTCCGCGAAGGACTCGTCCTGGGGGTTCCTGTCGAAGGGCCCTGACCCGCCGGTGCCGCCCTGGGCTCCCGACGCGGAGCCTGGCTCCCCGCCCGCCTCGCCTGCGGAAGGCTGGGACGATGAGACGCAGCCCACTAGGCCAGCAACGAGACTGGCGGCACCCACCACACCAGCGCCCTTGATCAGATTGCGGCGAGAGATGCCGCCACGTTCAGTTTCCTTGCTCATGCTTCCTCCTCGTATGCTCGTTGTGCCGCTTCTCGCGCAGCGGCTGTACGCCTCGCAAACCTGGCCCGAACATACTCCGGCCGCACCCCGGCTGAGGATGATTGCTTGGGGTATTTCCTGGGAATCGGGTCCGAAAAGAGGATGAAAAAAGGGATGAGACAGGGGGTGGGCTAGGGTTGAACTGGGGTTTCGCTACGCTATCCAGTCCCTTCCCAAAAGCTAGCGCAAATCCGCATGGGCCATTTGGAGGCGATGCGTGAGATAATGGGCCCATGAAGCGCGCGAGGACATCACTATCAAGGCCAACCATCCTGACTATCGCGGGCATAACGTGCCTGCAAGTGTTCGACTGCCTCGAGCCCTTCCTGGAGCCTGCCGGCGAGCACGGCCTCCGGGCGGGCTACCCCGTGGTTTCCCTGCTCCTGATACTCTGCTACCTGGCCATCGCGGCAACCTTCAAACGCTCCGCCAGCATCCTGGAATCCCGACGGCTCTCCTCCGCCCTGTGCCTGGGGGCCTCGGTCTGCGCGGGCGTCGTCGCATTCTGCACTTTCGATGCGCCCCACCTCCCGACATGGGCGCACGCCGCCGCGCTAGCCATGGTTGTCTGCTTCCATTGCGCGCTCAACCTGAACTTCCTCGCGTCCCTATGCCGACACGGCATCTCAACGGTGATCCTGTGCCTGGCCGTTAGCAACGTCATCGCCTCGCCCGTGGCAGCGGCAATCTCCCTCACGGGAAACGGGGCCGTCATCATTGCGGCGGTGACCCTGCTGCCCCTATGCGTACTGGGAATCCTCTACACCCAGAACCGGATTTGCGACCCCGCGGGCCAATCCCCCGAAACCAACCAGGACGCGGCCGAAGAATCTGACCTGGAGACGTCTCGGGACGCCACCGCCATGGTCAGGCCCGTGGTCCTCATGGTGCTTACCATCGCCGCAACCTCCTTCGTCAGGAGCTTCACCCCTGCCGTGCTCGACTCCGTCTCCTTCTTCGGGGCCTTAGCGGGATCCGCCTTCGTGGCCGCCGCCATCATGGGCTCAGGGCGGACGGTGCGCTTCCGCAGCCTGTACCAGGCATCTTGGATCCTCATCGTGACCGCCCTGCTTCTGGTCTCCCTCGCGGACTTCGCACCCCGGCTGGCGGCGGGCGTGATAGGCAACGCGGGCTACATTCTCTTCGACATCTTCATCACCGCCCTCATCGCCAACGCGTGCAGGCTCAGCTCCCTCAGCCCCTACCTTGCATTCAGCATCACGAGCTGCGGCGGCGCGGCGGCCTTCTGCCTGGGCGGCCTGTTCGGGTCGGCGTTCTCGGGGGCCACACCCTATACCGTCGCCATCACCGCCTTCTTCCTTGCCGCAATCCTGGCCGCCGCATCAAACCTGCTGCTCACCGACGATGACTACCGCACCTCCTGGGGCACCATCCGCCCCAGCGCGGAGCATGACAGCATCGCCATCTTCTACGGGTCCCTGCCGGCCACCTGCGACGCCATCTCCCAGCAGTACGGCCTCACCCCCAGGGAGGAGGAGGTGCTGATCCTTCTCGCTCAGCGCAAGAGCGTAGCCGACATCGAGGCCGAGTTGTTCATCTCCAACCCCACCGCCAAGACCCACGTGCGCAACATCTACAGGAAGCTCGGCATCCACAAGCGCGCCGAGCTCCTGGCCATGGTGGGCCACCCGTCAACGGCGTCGGCGGCATCGGCGTCAACGGATGGCGACTAAGCCCGTCCTGCCTTCAGCAGCGACGAGGACATTAACGGCTCGTGCGGCGCTGGCGGAACCAGCATCCCTTGAAACCTGGCAAAAGGATGGCCCCGGACCCTGCCGAAGGTGTCATATGCGCGCGCTTTGACACGCTGCGCACAGCCACAAGCAGCACAGACATAAGCGAAGGGCCCGGCTTGGGACCTCTCCCCATCCCCACATAGGCCTCACCCAGCTCACCTACCCTGGGGTATTTCCCATATACCCAACGTGGCGGTATTGGCCGCATGCCCCCGTATGCCCCACCATCAAATCGGCGCCAGCACACAAGGGCGCACAATCCGACCTAGGAGGGGAACATGTCTATCAACGTGGAACGCAGGGATTTCCTTAAAGGTGCAGCGGCACTCGGAGCAACCGCGGCAGTAGCCGGACTTATGGGCTGCGCCTCCACCCCCAAGGACGACCAGGCCCCGCAGCAGGACGGGGAAACCCAAAGCGGAACTCAAGCAACCCCCGACGTGGTGAAGGACTGCGACGTGGTGGTCTGCGGCACCGGCATCTCCGGCCTTGCCGCCATCGTTCAGGCTGCAGAACTGGGTGCTCGTGTCATCGCTCTTGAGGCGGCACCTCAGGCAGGCGGCAATGGACTTGGTGTCGAAGGGTCCTTCGCCAATGGCTCCCCGCTCCAGAAAGAGCAGGGCATCAACTTCGACTTCGAGACCCTGATCGCCCAGGAAATGGCGGCCACCCAGTATCGAGTGGACGCCCGTCTATGGAGGGACCTCTACGACAACTCCGGCGCCAACATCGAGTGGCTCATCTCCAACGGCGTGGAGTTCTCTGGAGAAGTCAATGATTACGGCACCGGCGCTGGCATCGTGAGCATGCACTGGTACAAGGACGGCTCCGCAGGCGTGGGCTACGTGCCGCCCATGGTGGCCAAGGCCCAGGAGCTGGGCGTGGAGTTCATGTACTCCACCAAGGCCGAGCATCCGGTCATGGACGGCGCAAAGGTGGTGGGCGTAACCGCCAAGACCGCTGACGGCGAAATCGTCCAGGTCAACGCCAAGGCGGTCATCCTGGCAACTGGCGGCTTTGGTGCCGATCTTGAGATGCTGCGCCGCATCGGCTACAACCCCGACAACATCTGGTACTACGGCTCCGAGCAAAACGACGGCGGCGGCCTGCGCATCGGCCTTGAGGCTGGCGCCCGGGACTTCTCCTGGAACGCCGCGGACAACGCCCACGCGTATATTAGGGCCCTCCCCCACGAGGGACCCGTCCACATGCCCAACTGCGGCATGGCCATGGCGGGCTGCATGATCTGGATCAACCAGGACGCGGAGCGCTTCGTCCGGGAAGACTGCGGCGTGGTCAACTTCTGCCAGGCCAACCCGCCGCGCTGGAACCAGAAGGAGTGGTACTTCGTCTTTGATACCGACATCTACCATACGGTGTGCGGCATGTTCGGCGTGGATCAGGCCGAGGGCGATAAGATCCTGGCCGACTCCGTGGCCACCAATGAGGGCAACTGCCTCTACATGGCCGACACCATCGAGGGCCTGGCCGAGCCCTTCGGCCTTGACGGCGCGGCCCTGGCCAAGCAGATCGCGGACTACAACTCCTACTGCGAGACCGGCGTGGACTCCCAGTGGTGCAAGGACGCCCCGTGGCTGGTGCCCTGTGCAACCGGTCCCTTCTACATCGCCAAGCCCGAGACCCTCTTCCTCATGACCATCGGCGCCGGTGGAACCGACCGCAACGGCCAGGCGGTCACCGAGGCCCTTGAGCCCATCGAGGGCCTGTACGCCGTAGGCGTGGACGGATGCATGCTCTACCGCAACGTCTACACCATCGACGCGCCGGGGTCCTGCAGCGGCAACGCCATCAACATGGGCCGCACCGCCGCCAAGCACGCCTGCTCCACCCTGTAAACGGCCGCGCAGCAGAGGGGCTGACGAATACCAGAACCTGGGCTGCGCGCAAGCCGACCCCTCCCGGGGCGCTCCGCACGGGGCGCCCCTTAATATCGAAGCGCCCTTGCAGCGAAAACAGGCAATAACCGCCAATAACCGGCTACTGCGACACCAGCTCAACCAGTTCTGCCCTGCTATGAACCTTCAGCTTTTTGTAGATATTCTTGGTATGGGTCCGCACGGTGTTTGCAGAGATGCACAGCTCCTGGGCGAT
This sequence comes from Eggerthellales bacterium, assembly GCA_029101185.1. Taxonomy (GTDB): domain Bacteria; phylum Actinomycetota; class Coriobacteriia; order Coriobacteriales; family Eggerthellaceae; genus Slackia. Next base: position 6,867 of record JAQXQN010000110.1, read on the forward strand.
GGAGTCCACCCCTTTGCCCAGAATAAGCAGCTCCATGACCTCGGCCTCCCGCTTCGACAACCCATACTCCCCGGCCTTACCCTGACAGGCTTCGTGGAAAGTCCCCCGGTCCGCAAAAAACACTACCGTGGCCTTGGAGTCCCTGGTCTCGGACCTGCGCCTGCTCACAAACAACACGATAAACATCAGGTAGACAATAAGGGACGCGATCACCGCATAGGTGGCCGACGACGCCTGCTGCAAATCCCCCAGGCTCAGCATGAGGCCCGCAAGCAGGAAGATGTGCATAAACCCGCTGTACAGGCCATACGCCCCCGCCAGAGGCACGGACCGGGATCGGGCCCGAAAAGCCAGCAGGAACAGGGCCGTAGACCCGGCGGTGCCCACCGCGGTGGCAAACACCATGAACAGCCCTCGGGCCGCCACCCCCAAAAAAGGAAGCACCAGAAACGCCAGGGCAATCACGGGAAAAGAAACCTGATACACGGCCTCTATGCCCAACCCCCGCTTGGATCTGAAGGAGAGCAGATACAGAATCGCCGACGCAATGGCAATCCCCGACGCGCACAGCACGTTGATCAGACCCGCGTCCACCCCCGCCAGGCTAGTCCGCGACGCGGTAAGCACGAAGTTCAAGCCGGTGATGCACAAGATGGCCTTATAGTCCTGCCGCACCGCCGCCGCAAGCCCCCGTTCCCAGGATTCAGACTCCACCTCGGAATTCTCGTTTCCTGTCGAAGCGTCCCTCGTCGCACCGGCGTCCTTTGCCGAGCCAACGTCGTGCATCGCCCCTTCCCGCCTAACGGCCCCACCGTCCGCAGTGCCAGCCGACAACGAAGTCGCGCAGTTCATGGCAAAGGAAGCCGCGTACACCGCCCCGTGGAGCCAGCACGCCGGCAGCACCTCCGCAGCAAACAGGAAAAACGCGTAGGCGAAGGAGGAGACAAAGAGGGCAGACACGATGTGGAACCAGGCACTCTCCGTCCGCATCTCCCCCAAGGCCAGCACCCAGAAGAGCAATCCAGCCGCAGCGAAGACCCCGTATGCCGCGAAGGCCGCCAGAAGAACGGCGACGGACGCTTCGACAGAGAGCAGGGCCCCGCCACCCTGGGCGCAGGCGACGGTGCAGGCCACGGCCACCGCCCCAGAGGCCGCCTGTACGGACAGGAGGGTCCTCCGTGACGGGTTTGCCCCGCGGATCACGGCAAGAGCGCCGAAGACAATAAGCCCGGAGATGAAGGCCACGTTGAGGACGA
>JAQXQN010000111.1 GCA_029101185.1 Eggerthellales bacterium
GATGAGAAGGGTATCGGCAGAAACCTCCTCCGCCAGAAGCTCTGCGCCAAAATCCTTGTCAATCACGGCAGCAACACCCTCCAGCTCCCCATTGGGCTTCTGGATAACAGGGATTCCGCCGCCACCCGCGCACACGGCCACAGCGTTGTCCCACAGCAGCTTGACGGTGTCGATCTCCACGATTTTTACCGGCTTGGGGCTTGCCACCACCCGGCGCCAGCCCCCCCGGGCCTTGTCCTCCCGCATCTCATAACCCCGAGTCTCGGCAAGATCTTTGGCCTCCTCTTCGGAATAGAAGGGGCCGATGGGCTTGGTGGGGTTTTGAAAAGAGGGATCGGAGGCGTCAACGATGGTCTGGGTGACCAGGGTCACCACCGGGTAATCCAGGCCCCGCTTGGCCAGCTCGTGCCTGAGCACCTGCTGGATGTGGTAGCCAATGTATCCCTGAGACTCAGACCCGCACACCTCCAGGGGCATAGGAGGCACCACGTCTTTAGCGGTCTCGGAGCTAAGCAGGATGCGGCCCACCTGAGGTCCATTACCGTGAACCACGGCCATCTCGTACCCGGCGGCGGACAGGTCCGCCAGCACCGAGCAGGTGGACTTGACCACTGCCAGCTGGGACTCGGCGGTGCCGTCGCTGTCCTTATCCTGCAAGGCGTTGCCGCCAAGGGCGATTACAATCTTTTCAGCCATACTGGACTCCTTTCTCATTACTATCTCATACGTGTCGCTGAATGTTTTCGGGCTCGGGGCTTGATGCCATTAGACGTCAGGCATGACGCTATTGAGCGTCATGCTGGACACCCGCCTGGCTCTGACCTGCTCGAAACTCCGCCAGAGCCTGAGGGTCGGGCTCGTGGTCCATGCGCTGGGCAAGCTTCATGCCAAAGATCACGCACAGGGCAATGACCACGTCGCAGGCCAGGCAGACCATCCACACGGAGAGGAATCCGCCGGTGACCTCGTAAATCTTGGTAAGGATGGGAAGCCCGAACATGCCCAACAGGTATCCCAAGGCGGGCACCAGGGAGTAGATCTTGGCGTAGTCCTTCTTGCCAAACATGGCCAGGGACAGCATGGCAATGCCGGTTCCGAACACCGCGTACATGGAGTCGTTCAGGCCAGCGCCAATGCAGGCAAGCACAGGAGAGGCGCTTGAGAGCGACAGCACCACAAAGGACAGAATGGTCACGCCGGTCCACATGAGCACACCCTTGTCGGCGCCAAACTTGTCGCAGGTCCAGCCAATCAGGGGGTTGAAGGCTATGTCGCAGACGAAGGCGGCGGACACCATCATAGAGCCGATGGCGGGGGTGAAGCCCACGGACACGGCGTAGGTGGGGAACAGCTGATTGGTGACGGTGGTCATGACAATCAGCGCCATGGCCAGGATCAGCAGACAGAAGGCAACGGAGGGAACCGCGGCCCTGAAACTGACGCCCCGCAGGGCCTCTTCGCCTTCAAGAGCGTCTGGTTCGCCATGACCATAGGGCAGTAGCCCCTTCTGGCTTGGGTAGAGCCTAATGATGCACAGCGTGGGCAGGCACATAAGGGCGGCGGCGAACAGGCCCAGGAACACATAGGCGATCCTCCAGCCCACGGCCTGGATAATGGCGGTCATAACGGGGCTCATGATGGCGTTGATCACACTTGAGATGGCCCAGGCCATGCCAATGGCAAATCCAGTCTTCTTAGAGAACCAGTTGCCTAGAATGATGGCCAGTCCCACCGAGGTGTTGAAGCCCATGCACACGCCAATAATGGCGCCGGAGAGATACCACATCCACACCTGGCCGTACAGAGCCATCACCACCACAGCAGCGGCCTGCAGGGCGTTGATCAGGGTCAGATGCACGGCGATGTTCATCTTGGGAACCAGACGGCCCGCAAGGGGCATACCGACAGCCTGGCCCAGGCAGACGATGGTCATGTAAAAGGCGACGGAGCTTTCCTCCACGCCCAAGGACTCGCTGACGGGGACGTAGAAGCTGCCCATGATGATGGTGCACAGCCCAATGGAGCCGCAGGCCATCATGCCGCAGGCAAGCACCACCAGCCAGGGGTACAGTTTTTGCCTTGTTGAGATTTCGCTCATGGCGGTCTCTTTCTCGAATGAATCCAATGGAGATAGCTCGAGGGACTAGGGTGGGATCCGGCACCATGCAACCGCATCAAGGCTGCATGAAAATCCCGCAGGTCAATAGGGATGCACGGGGCCAGACCCCCATTAGGGGCCTACCTGGGAAGGCGCGTGCCCACCCGATGCCCCTCGAGGATGAAATTAGGGCGGATATTTATTGCGTGACGAATTGCGTTGGGAAGGCGGGGCCTTTACTCACTAGGCGACAGGATTGGCGCTATGCGTCGAGGCGTCTTTGGCCTCAGGCTCAGCCGCGTCTGTCGAAGCGTCCTGAACGGCAGCGGCTCCAGGGTTCCAACCCAAAGG
>JAQXQN010000112.1 GCA_029101185.1 Eggerthellales bacterium
GCGGATGTGTACCGCTCCTCGGAGGGGTATTTCTACGACACCACCTACACCGTGTCCTACTACACCACCGCCGCGCAGGAGCAGGAGCTCTTCAGCCAACTGAGCATCTCCCTAGCGGAGCTGGACCTTTCCGGCACCAGCCTTGACAAGATGCGGACCATTTACGCATACGTGTGCTCCAAGGTGTCCTACGACATGAGCTCGAGTGTCGGTAACCTGGGGCTTACCGCCTACGGCGCTCTGGTGGAGGGCAAGGCGGTGTGCCAGGGCTACGCCCAACTGGTCTTTCTCATGTGCCGGTCCGCGGGAATTGACGTGCGGGTGATTGCCGGCCAGGGCGCGGGCGTGGCCCACGGGTGGAACATTGTCCAGATGGACGACGGCCTCTATTACAACGTGGACGCCACCTGGGACGCGGGGGTGGACCCCGCCGAATGGAAATGCTTCCTGGTCACGGACGAGTCCCTCACCGGCCACGTGCGCCACGGCAGCAACGGCGTCACCCTTGACAAGGGCGACTATCTGCCGGATTACACCTCAGCCGAGTTCTACCAGGCTTATCCCATGGGCGAAGTGAACTACCTTACCGCCATAGACCCAGGTCAGGACGTTCTTACCGGCTGGCAGCTGATCGATGGCCTGTGGTATTACTATCTGGAGGACGGCGCTCGGTACACCGGTTGGATGGAGCACACCGACGGACTGCACTACTGGGACGAAAACGGCACCGCCGCCTCGGGCGTGTACTACACCATGCCCGGCCGGGATTGGGCGGATTGGACCTCGGACGTTAGCAACTGGTACCTCTTTGACGCTGGCGGCACCGTCCACGAGAACAAGACGGGCTGGTATTATTCCGAGCCTGACCAGGCCTGGTGCTTCCTGACGGATTCCGTGGGTCATGTGAAGGTCAACGGCTGGCTCAAGCGGGGCACCACCTGGTACTGGTTTGACCAGGGTCGCATGGCGCAAAACTCATGGCGAAGCGTGCGCGGCTCCACCTATTACCTTGGGGACTCCGGCGCCCTGGCCACCGGTTGGTTCAAGACCCCTGATGGGGTGTGGCATTGGGCGGACTCTTCTGGTGCGGCCTTTAGCCAGGGGTGGAAACAAGTATCTGGGACGTGGTATTGGTTTGACCAGTACAACATGGCAAGCTCAAGCTGGGTGAAGTCAGGCGGTCGGTGGTACTTTATGTCCTCCTCCGGAGCTATGGCAACGGGCTGGCTTAAGCGGGGTTCTACCTGGTACTACCTAAACTCTTCCGGAGCCATGGCCACCGGCTGGGTGAAAAGCGGTGGCGATTGGTATTACATGAAGGGCTCCGGAGCCATGGTCACAGGCTGGTATCAGTGGTCCGACGGGTCCTGGTCCTACTTTGGATCATCCGGTGCCGCCCAAACCGGATGGGTTAAATCCAGCGGTCGGTGGTACTACATTGACCCCGTTTCCTGCAAGACTGCGGCCTAGCTGCCCGCGGGAGGCGGCGTAGCTGCTTGCAAGATGCTGCGCAGTTGATTCAGCTCTGTGTGCGGTCCGGGTGACGCGGCCAAGATGCAGTCAAAACCTTCCGATACCGCTCCACATGCACCCGCCCTGCAAATGCAGGGCGGGTTTTGACGTACAATGCCCAGGACAATTCGACACGAATATTGCAACGTCCCAGCGTGGGTGGCCCATGGAGGCAGCTTGACGCCCAGGGCACTTCGACATGAAACTGACCAATCGGAAAGCAAAGGGGTTGGACGTGAGACTCACCACCGAGCAATGGGAGCTGCTCTCTGCGCAGCTCAAGGGCCTGAAGGAGCGCAGCCCTTTCTACGCCAAGAAGTTTGAGGGTATTGACCTTGATCAGGTCACCACCCAGGAAGCCTTTGAGGCCCTGCCTTTTACGGAGAAGGCGGATCTGCGCGAGGCATATCCTATGGGACTGGCCGCTGTGCCTCAGGAGCAGATTGTCCGTGTGCATAGCTCGTCGGGCACTACAGGCACGCCGGTGGTCATTCCTTATACCGCCAAGGACCTGGAAGACTGGGCCATTCAGTTTGCCCGCTGCTACGAGTATGCCGGCCTGACCCCAGAGGACGTGGTGCAGATCACCCCTGGCTATGGATTGTGGACCGCCGGCGCCGGATTCCAGGCGGGTTGCGAGCGCTTGGGCGCTATGGCCCTGCCCATGGGACCGGGCAACACGGACAAGCAGCTTCAGTTCATGCAGGACTTTGGTTCTACCGTGCTGTGCGCCACTAGTTCCTACGCCCTTAAGCTGGCCGAGGAGATTGAGTCTCGGGGTATTAAGGACCGCATCAAGCTGCGCAAGGGCATCATCGGCTCCGAGCGTTGGGGTGAGAAGATGCGTGCCCGCATCGCCAACGAGCTGGGTGTGGAGCTCTACGACATCTACGGCCTCACCGAGGTCTACGGCCCTGGCATCGGCATCAATTGCAAGGCCGACTCCGCCATGCATATCTGGGCGGACTACGTGTACATTGAGATCGTGGACCCGGACACCGGCGAGCTGGTGCCCGACGGCGAGCCTGGTGAGATTGTCCTGACCACCCTTCAGAAGGAAGGCGCGCCCCTGATTCGCTTCCGTACCCACGACCTGTCCCGCATCGTGCCCGGCCCCTGCGAGTGCGGCTCCGAGCACCCCCGCATCGACATCATCACCGGTCGCACCGACGATATGGTTAAGGTCAAGGGCTGCAACATCTTCCCCGCCCAGATCGAGGAGGTCATTGCCTTCACGGACGGCGCTAGCTCCGAGTACCAGGTGATGATTGACCACTTGGAGGGCAAAGACCAGCTGACCCTGTTCTTCGAGACCGAAGCCACCGGAGAAGATAAGGCCCGTGTCGAAGAGAACCTTGCCGCAATCTTCAAGGGCAAGATTGGGTGCATGCCCATTGCCAAGGGCGTGGCCATTGGGGAGCTGCCTCGTTCCGAGAAGAAGACCCGCAGGATTTTTGACAACCGGTACTAGGTTGTAGGCGCTGCGAGTTATGGCGCGGCTGCGGAGTGAATGACAAAACCTAAACGAAACGCAACGGCATCTATTCGGACGCCGTTGTTGGTTTCTGGGGCGTGGTACAACCAGGTTGTTATCGGAATGCCGCCGTCAAGAAGGAGGAGCCATGAGCTTTCAGGATTATGTGGCCCGTGGTCAGGAGTTTGCAGAGGACACTATGCGCGCTGCCGAAAGGGCAAACCGTAAGCGCAAGATCAACAACCAGCTCTCCGATGTGAAGAAAGATCGCCAAAAGCTTATGGCCCAGTTGGGGGCAAGCTTGTATGAGCAGGTCAGAACCTCCTCGGAGCTGTCTTTGGGTAAGGAGGAGCTGCTCGCGAAGATTGCGGAGTGTGATGCTCGGTGGAGCAAGCTGTCAGAGCAGATGGATGATGTTCTGAAGGAAGAGCAAGAGTCTAAGTCCTATACCTGTGCGGTGTGTGGCACCTCCATGCGGGAAGGCGACAAGTTCTGCGGGGTCTGCGGAGCATCCGCGAAGACCGCTAAGGATGCGGAGGCGGAGCCTGACCTGGTGTGTTCCAATTGCGGAGGAGCAGTGAGGGCTAACGATGCGTTCTGCATGCGCTGCGGTGCTCGGCTGGTTCCCCTTGAGCCCCCGGCTCAGGTAGAACCCGCGGCTCCAGTGGAAGAGCCGGTGGCTGAGGCTAATGCTGTGTCGGCGGTTGAGGTTGAGGATCCAACCGAGGAGCCCGAAGTGGAGCCCGAGTTGGCGCCGGAGCCCGCGGTTGAGGTGGAGCCCGCGGCTGAGGCTAATGCTGCGTCGGCGGTTGAGGTTGAAACTCCGGCTGAGGAATCCGCTGTGGAGCCCGCGGCTGAGGTTGAGGATGAAGCCGATCCAGCGGCAACCCCCGAACCCTCCCAGGATGCAAAGAGCGAGGAAAAACCTGAGTAGTCAAAGGTGGTGTTCACTTTGAAACTACGAAACTCGGCCTGACGAGAGTGGGGTCGAGTTTTGCTTTTCAGAACGTAATGTGTCGGTCGCGCGCGGATGGATAACCTCGTTGGATGGCTTCTTTGCCGTCGGGCGTCTCCTTGCGGGACCCGCCGGATTTGCGGGACCCGCCGTACTCGCGAGACGCCCCCAGTCCTAGTGCCTGTTGTCGTCCGAAGTAGCTCCCAGCCAAACACGCCATCGGCTCTCTCCTTATTATCTCCATACATGAGAGCATTTTGGCATCACTAATGAGAATCAGTTTCATTAGTGAACTATTTTTCACACTCTTGATTGCCGAACACCACACAGCGTCACATAATGGCCACTGACGCCCCGTTTGACTACAATTGTAGCTCCGTGGGGTGATTACGTCATGGGATTA
>JAQXQN010000113.1 GCA_029101185.1 Eggerthellales bacterium
TACCGCGCCGCCGGCGCGATTCCTACACGCGCGTAGCCCAGCTCTAGGGCCTTCTCCTTTATTCGGCGCGTGAGCTCATGCATGGCGACCTCGCTTTCCCATAGCTGCGGACACCTTCATTCGTGTGGCGTAACGCCCCCCTCAGCAGAGCCGGGAAGCTCCCCGATGGCCCAGATGCTACCACGCGCCCTCATCTCAGCAGCTCTCGACAGCGAGGATGGTGCAGCCGAAGCCGGCAATCATGACAAGCAGCACGGCCCCCATCTCAGGGGAGTTGATGGCTGTCCCGAGGAAGAAACCCAGCACCGCCGCGAGGGTCATGATCATCACGGAAGCGATTGTCTTTCCCATACCCACTCAAAAAGGTCTTCGAAGAGGCGCACAGGAGTGCCCTCGCATACGCGAGAGGCGATTCGGCACCGCCGCAAGAGTGGAAGCTCAGGCCCGAGGTCTGGGAGAAGGTAAGGGAGGGTGCACGACGAGCCGATTGTCACCGTGGACCCCGCGCTTTTAGATCGCGTCGGAAATGTTGGTGTAAGGACCACAGCGCATTGATGCTGCGGTGAAACGAATGTGGCCATCGCCTAGAATCTGAAATCACCACAAGTCAGGTTCGAGTGAAAGGCAACGACCACATGGAAATCATATCAGAGGGCATGCCCTCCACGGCCCCCGCGCCGCAGTCCCTGCCCAGGTTCGCAGACGGCACCATCAACATGCAGGAGCTCATCAGGTCGATGGCCGAGATGCTCACCAACGAGATCATGAGCGCCGAGGCCGACCAGCTCTGCGAGTCCACGGGCAACAGCAGGAACGGCTACCGCGAGCGCAAGCTCGTCACCTGCGTGGGGACGCTGACCCTGAGGATACCCAAGCTCAGGAGCGGCAGCTTCTTCCCCGAAGACGTCATCGAGCGCTACCAGCGTGTCGACCGCGCGGTCGCGGCGGCGGTCAACGAGATGTACGCCACCGGCACCAGCACCCGCAAGGTCGCCAAGGTGGCGGCCGCGATGGGCATAGAGAGGCTGTCGAAGGACCAGGTCAGCGCCATGGTGTCCGGCCTCGACGCCGACAACGAGGAGCTTTTGGGCCGCGACCTGTCGGGCCTGCGCATGCCGTACCTGTGGCTCGACGCCACCTACGTCAAGTGCAGGACGGGCGCCCACGTGGCCTCCGTCGCCGTCGTCACCGCCATCGGCTGCGACGAGGACGGCTGGCGCCACGTGCTGGGACTCGACGTCGTCGACACCGAGTCCCACGACTCGTGGCTGGGCTTCCTGCAGGGCCTGCGCGAGCGCGGCGTGCACGGCGTCGAGCTGGTGACCTCCGACGCCCACACGGGGCTCAAGGGCGCCATAGCGGAGGTCTTCCAAGGTGCCGCGTGGCAGAGGTGCGTCGTCCACCTGATCAGGAACTGCACCCGCGAGGCGGGGCGCGGCAGCCTCGCCAGGAGGGTCGCCAGGATCGTGGCGCCGGTCTTCCGTGCCAAGGACGCCGACACCGTCAGGGCCATGTACCACGTCGCGTGCGAGATGCTGGAGGCCTGCTGCCCCAGGGCCGCGGCGGTCCTGGAGGAGGCCGAGCCAGACGCCCTGGCCTACCTCGACTTCCCCCAGAGCCACTGGAAAAGGCTCAGGACCAACAACGTCCAGGAGCGCACCAACCGCGAGATCAAGCGCCGGAGCCGCGTCGTGCAGGTGTTCCCCTCGGAGAGGTCCCTGCTCAGGCTGGCGGGGGCGGTGATGTGCGACCAAGACGAGGCCTGGTCGGGGGCGAGGTACTTCAAGGCGTCCAAGATGGCGCAGCTGTACGAGCGAGTGGCCGGGACCGCGGAGCCGCCGTCGGCGGAGCGGCGGGAGCAGGTGCTCGCCTTCGCGCGCCAGGCGATCGCGGCGAGCCTCGAGCTTGCCGACGGGATGGAGGCGGCATAGAATAGGCCCGATCTCAGGTTCCGGGCCAGGCCGCATCGTTCGACCGAGGCGCCCTTACACCAACTTTCCCGACACTACCATGCACACGATACTGCAACGATAGAACAAGCAACCTTACTAAACAGCCTCATAATGTCCACTCCCCTACTTCGTTGTCACAGCCTTCTTGCTAGTCCAAGCTGAGTAATAGGTCTCCCCGTCAATCACCTTGGCAACGCGCACCTGCACGTAGTAAGGAGTCTTTGATTTGAGGCCCGTGATCTTTGCAGAACCGCTGCTCTTGGAGAGAGTCTTGGTCACAGCCTTATCCCAGTCATAGAGCTTATAAGTACTCTTCGGGGTATAGCGAATCTGATAGGAAGCGACACCGCTCTTCTTCACCCAAGAAGTCGAGAAAGCCTTCTTGGCAGCTGTGAGCTTGGTGATGTTGGTGCCGCCGACAACATAAGCGAGCTTGAAGTGATAAGAGACGTTCTTGTAGTTATAGGGAACACAGACATAGTTCACACCGCGTTTGAGGCCGACAGAGAAGCTTTCGGATCCCAACGTATCGACGCGTTTTCCCGAATCCTTCACATACTCGCAGGAGGCATCGTAAACGCGAATCGCCAAGCGATCATTTGTGTCGGCACGCATATCATTCGCAAAGGTGATTTTGACATCCCCGTTTACTGGAAGAACTACTTTGAAATAATCGCCGCAGTTGCTGTAATCGTAATCATCCGTCACGCCATAAACCGTCTGGTTCATCTTGATAACATTGGCAGTCTCAAAGGAGTTATTCGGCTCCTGCTCGTCAATAGCCTCAGCGGCCATCGCTGTACCAACCCCCATGCAAAGTGTCAGCCCCATAGCCGTTGCTGCGGCAAACCCGAATACCTTCTTGGCATTCAATGACTTAATCGCTGCTTCCATAGTCACTACCTATTTCCTTTCTCTCTAATACACCTTGAACTGCCTGCTCAGCAGCGTATATGTGCCGGCGCCGTTAGTGGCGACCACCTTGTACACATACGTCCCTCGCGGGAGCTTGTTGAAGAGCACGTAGTTATCGAGGCTCTTGGCAATACTCACGCTGCCAGTGTTGACGCTAAGCGTCTTACCGGTCTTCCAGGAGCCTCCCGTGGTATAGACCGCAGCGGTCACGGAACGCAGGTTGCTTCCATTGCCGTAGATCGTGCCGTATACCCCGAAGCAGCGGCCGTACCTGATGCTGGTGGGATAGTTGGCGCCGCTGAGGGTAGGCTGAGAGTACTTCTGCCCCACGGAGAACTGTTTGCTCAGCAGGCAGGCCTGTCCAGCGGAGTTCGTTGCATAGACCGCGTAGGTAT
>JAQXQN010000114.1 GCA_029101185.1 Eggerthellales bacterium
GGCCCGATCTCCAGGCAGGATGCGGCGTGAAGCCGGGAGGACACGCTGTGGCGGATGGTCTCAAGGGCCTCGCGCCTTCCCTCGCCATCAAAGGGCAAGAATGCGTCCAGGGCAAAGTAGTCCCCGGGCTTCAGGGAGGAGAGCAGCTGGTAGAGGGCGTCCGCCAAACCGCGTGCGTCAAAGTGGGGGGAGAGGGTGACCTCCGCCTCGCCCATGTCCAAAGGGCCGATGAAGCGCTGGGTGAAGGTGGGCTGGGGCAGCCCGGACTCCAGCAGCCGGCAGCAGGCCTGCTTGGTGGAGGCCACGTCGGGCTGGTCGAAGGGGCAGACCCGCATCAGGTACCCGCACATGGCCACGGCGTACTCCCACATGACGAAATGCTCCGCCAGCTCCACCACGTTGTCGATGCGGAAGGTGAGCCTGGGCACTGTGGGGTCAATGTAGGACAGGCTCATCTCGAAGTTCTTGCGGTCGTCCCAGCAGTCCGTCTTGGTCACGTAGGTGATGGCGCAGCGGTCCGTAGGCCCGCTGTGCAGGGTCAGGGGGTCGATCTCGATGTTGGGAAGGATGCCCGTGCCCTCCTTGCCCAGGCTCTCGGCAACCAGCTGCTCAATCCATAGCCCCAGGACCCGCCCCCGCTTGGGGGTGAGCAGGCAGATCTTGTCCCTGCCCTTAAGATAGTTGTCGTAGAGGAAGGAGGCCAGCACGATAGCCGGGTTGTCTACCGAGTCCTCGCTGCAGGCCAGCTCCGCCTCCTGGGCGTGCCCCATGAGCCATCCCAGGTCTATCCCCACCAGGGCCGCGGGCACAAGCCCGAACACGGATAGCGCGCTGAAGCGCCCGCCCACGGAGGGCTCCCCGGGGATGCAGGTCCTCCAGCCCTCGGCCAGAGCCCGGGCCTCGAGGTCGCTGCCGGGGTCGGTGATGGCCACGAAGTGCTGGAAAACCTCGTCCTGGGGCAGGCGGGAGGCGAAATGGTCGAGGACGGCGGCCAGCACGCTGAGCATCTCTATGGTGCCCCCGGACTTGCTCGAGACCACCACCAGGGTCCGCTCCGGTTCCACGGATCCCAGGATGGTGCGCACCCGCACGGGGGACACGGAGTCAAGGACCTTGAAGTCCAGGGCGTTGGTGTCCACCTTGTTGTACTTGGTGATGGTCATGGGGGCCTGGGTGGACCCGCCCTGCCCGATGAGCAGCACCGTGGTGAACCCCTCCTGTATCACCCGTCCGGCCAGCTCCTGGATGTCCCCGATGGGGTAAGGCGGGTTGGAGGCGAGGTCCACCCATCCCATCCGGTCCTGGGCGCAAGTACAGGCGGACTGGTCGTATGCGTATAGCGAAGCGTCCTTTGCCCGCAGGCGGGATGCCACCTTGTCGCGGACCAGGGTCTTGGCGGATGGGTAGAACTTATCGTTCTCGCAGGTGAGCATAGGGATTCCTTGTTCGAGCGAATGCTAGCAGATGCGGGGGAGCTGCTCTCCAACCAGCATGTCTACAATGCGCCTGGTTCCGAAAGCGGTTTCCAGGAACACCTTGTTGCCCCTGTCGGGCCGGGACGCTTCGACATGTCCGATGATCGCAGCATCAAGGCCGTAGGGGTTTGCCCGCATAGCTTCCAGGGCTGCCTGAGCCTGATTCTGGGGGCAGACGCAGACCATTTTACCCTCATTGGCAACCTGGAGGATGTCGTAACCCAACATTTCGCAGGCACCCATGACGGCGGGATTGACGGGAATGGCGTCCTCGGAGATGACCATGTCCGTGTTGGACTGGCTGGCAAGCTCGTTGAGGGTGGAGGCAATTCCGCCCCGGGTGGGATCCCGGAAGCAACGCACGTCGGGGGCGGCTTCAAGGACGCCGGCAATCAGATGATTGAGGGGGGCGGCGTCTGATTTGATGTTGGCAGAGAAACTGAGGTTTTCACGGGTGGACATGATGGTGATGCCGTGGTCCCCAAGGGTGCCGGAGAGCAGGATAGCGTCTCCAGGTTGGCACAGGCTACCAGAGAGGTTGCGGCCCTGGGGAATCAGGCCAACGCCTGCGGTATTGATGTAGATGCCGTCGCCGTGACCACGATTGACCACCTTGGTGTCCCCAGTGACCACGTGAACCCCTGCCTCATCTGCGGTTTCCTTGATGGTTTGGCAGATTTCAAGAAGCTGGTCCATAGGGAAGCCCTCCTCAAGGACCATGCCCACAGACAGGTATTTGACCTGGGCGCCAGCGGTGGCAACATCGTTAACGGTGCCGCACACGGCCAGACGACCAATATTTCCGCCAGGGAAGAAGTGTGGGGTTACCACGAAGGTGTCGGTGGAAAACGCAAGGCGCTGGCCTGGCTCGGGGGCGGGAAGCACCGCGGCGTCATTGCCCTGGGCTAGTTCCTCGGAGCCGTAGGATGCGGCAAACACCTGGTCAATGATGCGTTTCATCATGACTCCGCCGGATCCGTGTCCGAGAAGTACGGTTTGGTCGTTCATGTATTTCCTCCAAGGGGCGCAGGCAACGTGGGTGGAATGTGGGATACCAAATAATGAGACAGCAACGATACCACTTTGGATTGGAGCATATGTGGATGCCTGCTGACGCGTATGTCACGAATGGTTGTCTGGGAGGAAGGTTTGGACAAGGTTGATGGTAAGCACTATTCTTTTAGCGCGTCGGGGAAGATGCTTTGATGAATAGCGCAGGTTCAGCTTTGGTTGAGCTTCCCTTAAGAAGTAACGGAAAGGAGCATCTATGAGGCGTGTTAGAAACGTCATGATCACAGCAGCGCTATCGCTCGTATTGGCATGCATGTGTGGCGCTGGCGCTGCCTACGCGGAAGAAACGGCGGCGGGAAAGGCCGAGGTTCAGAACTACGCCTCCGATTCCCTTTCCCATATGGCTCAATTCGAGTTGTTTGGAAAAAGCTATCAGGATCTGTACGGCATTCCAACGCTGGATATGTCCAGGACCTATTTGGCTGACGGTATTCCCGTGTACGTGTATGATTCTGGATCGGTTGTTCAGTCCAAGACGGTGTATTGGCCTGTGATGTGCAACGATGACGTGGTTGCTGCTGTCGAAGGCTCCACGACTTCAGGATTAAACTTTAGCTCCGGCAAAGCATCTGCGGTGGACGCCTTTATTGATGCGGAGGGCGAATGCGCCATTGTCAAGGACGCACAAACCGGCGATACCTATCTGGTTTCTGACACCTCTGTTTCCAAGCTTGTCTATGATGCGGGAATATGGACGGTAGAGGCTGCCCCGGAGATGGGATCTCTCTGCGAATCCGTGAACCCTGTGCAGATTAAGAACCAGACCCTCATTACCGTTCGGGTCATTAAAGGATCTCCCTCTGCGAATGCAGATGGCCCAGGCCTTGCATACGTGGTCAACTCCTGGGTACGAATGGATGGCAAGGCGTATTTCGTTGACGGCAATGGTGACATTGCCAGGGGATGGCAGCGTATTTCGGATGACTGGTTCTACTTTAATCCGAGCACTGGCCTGATGAGCACGGGTTGGATTAAGCCCGGCAAGGTGTGGTACTACCTGGCCCCCGACGGAGCGATGGCAACGGGATGGCGATCCATCAATAACGTCTGGTACTACTTCAATTCCAGCGGAGCCATGCAGACGGGCTGGATCAAGCCTGGCAAGGTGTGGTACTACCTGGCACCGAGCGGCGCTATGCAAACCGGCTGGGAGAAGGTCAATGGGTATTGGTACTACTTCTCCGGTTCTGGTGCCATGCAGACTGGTTGGGAAAAGGTTGGAAATACCTGGTACTACTTGAACACCGCTTCCAACACGCCGGGCCAAGGCCCTCAGGGCGCCATGGTCTGTGGCGGCACCTACAAAATTAATGGCGTATATCGGACCTTCGCTTCTTCGGGTGCATGGATACGCTAGCGGTTGATAACACCTTTCGCTACAGCTGATTTCTCACCCAGTCCTGTCTTCACGGTACTGGCTTCGGTTGGGGATGAAGACTGCATAAACCAAGAACCCCCTGCGGCAACCAAGGCTGCAGGGGGTTTGCTATATTCCACGAAGTACAGCATCCCGATGCGGTGTGGCTTACCTGTGCTCATCAAATGCCAGGTGAAGATCGATGCAGTTCGCGGCAGCGCCCCACGTATCGGCCGATTCAGCAGTACATATATAAAAACGAAATCGCCCCGTGGGGCGATTTCGTATAAATGCACGAGGACCTAGGCCGGTATGTGGGGCCTGCCGCACAAGAGTGAGCTTTCAGCAACGTATTCGCTAGCGGCACGTACGCTTCGCTATTAATAATACCTATAGTACGCGGCGCAGGACCCTTCGCTTGACACCATACAGGGGCCTACAGGATTCTCCGGTGAACACACTTTTCTAAACAGCGGACATTCATTGGGGGCCATGATGCCGCGAAGCACGTCTCCGCAGCGGCAGCCCTTAGGGTCTTGGGTGGGTTCAATCTCGGGTTGGAACTGGCGGATTGCGTCGAAGCGTGCGTACTCCTCGCGGATGCGGTAGCCGCTGCCAGGGATGGGGCCGAGGCCTCGCCAGGTGGCGGTGCAGGTTTGGAACACTTCGTCAATGGCGGCCAGTGCCACGGGGTTGCCCTGGGGCATGACGCCGCGAGCGTAAGCGTTCTCGATCTCGGCGCGGCCCTCGTGGAGCTGGCGCATGAGCATGGCGATGCCCTGGAGTAGGTCTAGGGGCTCAAATCCGGTGATGACGCCGGGGATGTGGTACTTCTCCGCCAGGAAGCGGTAAGGCTCCATGCCGATGATGGTG
>JAQXQN010000115.1 GCA_029101185.1 Eggerthellales bacterium
GCACAGTTGATTGCCGACGCACTTCTCTATATGGAGGACTGACAAGGGCTTTTGGCGAGGTTGGGTTGTTTGGCCTCTTCTCGCGCTTTCAAAAGGCCCCATCCCTTCCTTTTTTCCAGTGCGGTCTGTTTTGAACCGAACCTTGCGCTTCTTTCGAATTGGAGACACCCCTGATTGTCTCCAGGTTGGCCTGTTTTGATGGCACCCAAGGCGGTTGGTGGTCAAAAGTTCGCTGGCGGTGACGAGTCTAAGAGGGCGCTGATCAAATTAGGCGCCGCCGAGGGCATAATTGGCCCGAATGGCCAAAAAGTGGCTCCGCGGTGACGGATTTGGAAGGGCGCTGGCCAAAAAGGGCCTCGGAAGTGACGAGGGCTGGACAAAAAGTGCCCCGGCGGTGACGATCAAGGGGTGAATAATCCCCTCAGATGAGAATAATTCTTCAGCGACCTGGGCTTTTGCCGATCCTTTGGCGAAGCGTCCTCTGCCGCCGTCACCGCTGAAGCCCTTTTTGGCCAGCGGGGTCCCGGGATCGTCACCGCGGAGGGCCTTTTTGACCACCCCCCGCGGGCAGCACATTTCGCCATTTGCAAAACCCCAGGTCAAAAACCAGACATATATCTGATTTCTAACCTGGGGTATTATTCACACGCCTGAAAGCCAAGCCGAACCCTGGCTGCTGCGTCGGGCAGCCAGGCTGGACCCTAACTGCCGCGAGAGCGAAGCAAGACGCGTTTCCTAACGAGCCTTGACCACCAGTACGTCGCAGCGAAGGTTGCGAATCAGGTAAGTGGACACGCTGCCCACAAACACGTACTTGATGTTGGAGTACCCACGCTCGCCGCAAACCACGATATCGGGGTTGAAGGGGTCAATGAGCTGCTCGCTCAGGGTTTCGGTGATGCGGCCAGCCTTGACCACTACGGACACGCTAGGAATGTCGGGGTTGTTGCGGGCCTCTTCAAGAAGGGCACCCAGAGATTCCTCCAGCTGGGTGTGCATCTCCTCCGCCAGCGCGGCGAAATCCGTGCCAGCTGCCTCATAGGGAATGGAGTCCACCACGTGGCCCAGCATCAGGTCCGCATGGGAGGCCGCAGCAATCTGAATGGCGCGTTCCGCCACCAGATCCTGGGTCTTCCCGCCGTCGAGTGCCGCGAAAACGCGCTTGTATTCGTGATGCATAGCAACCTCCTCTAGCCGATTATCGACGTTATTGTATCACTGGTTTTGGCTGACCCGTTAAATAGCACAAGGTTGTTTGCGCCTTCGAAACCTTGGTTGCGGGCCGGCGACGCTAGCCCTACGCTGCGCAACCCTTAGAAATCCTACGAAGTCCTACGCCAGCCCCGCATCGATGACGGCCTGGCGTAGGTACTCAAGCGCCTCCGGGGGGGTTGCCCAGCTGCAGACGAAGCGTACGATGGTGTGCTCCCTATCAGGCTTGCCGCAATCCTCGCATCCAAACAGCTGAATAAACCGCTGCGCACGTTCGTTATCCAAGGTCAGGAACTGCTGGTTGGTGGGAGAGTCGCAGGTCCATGAGTCAAAGCCCAACTCCTCAAGGATCCGCCGCACCTCAAGAGCGCACTTGACGCTGTGCCTGCCCAAAGAGAAGTAGGCCGCCTCGTCACCCTGGGCCTCAGGGATGCCGGCCTGCTTACCGGTGGTGTCAAGCAGCGCGCCAAACTGGGCCCCAAACAGGCGTCCCTTGGCCATGATGCCGCCCTGCTGCTTCATGAGATTGCGAAACCCCTTGCCAATAGCAGGGTTGCGGATGACCACGGCCTCTCCAAAGAGCATGCCATTCTTGGTGCCTCCCAGGGTAAACGCATCGGCGCAGGCGCAGATGTCCGCCAAGGTGACGTCGCAGCCCGAAGCCGCAAGACCGCAAGCAATGCGGGCGCCATCGATAAACACCATCAAATCATGGCTGTCGGCGTAGGCCCTGATGTCGTAGAGCTGCTTGGCGGTGTGGACCATGCCCAGTTCCGTGGCAAAACTGAGATACACCATACGGGGCGCCACCATATGATAATTAGTACCGTAGCAGTGCTCGAGCATCACGTCGTCAATTCCCTGGGCGGTCAGCAGCCCCGCAGAATCAGACGTGGTAACCACCTTATGCCCCCGAGCCTCCACAGATCCCGTCTCGTGGACGTTGATATGACCGTCGGGAGCCGCCACCACGCACTCATACGGCCGAAGCCCTGCGGTGATGACCAGGAGATTTGCCATAGTCCCCCCAGCCACGAACTCCACCTGAATATCCTGAGGCGCAATGCCCGCCCTTGCTAGCACCCCCGTGGTGTCAGCGGAAAAAACCTCCCTCACGATGCTCGCCCGGGCGGCCGCGCACAGTTCGTCCTCCGTATAGCCCACGTGCTGCTCAAGATTGGTGGCGGCAAGGGTCTCAAGCACGAGGGGGTGGGCGCCTTCGGAGTAGTCGTTTCTAAAACTGAACATACAGGCTCCAATCATCGGGACCAAGAAACCACGAACAGGCGAGCCTCTGGGAAATCCCGTCAGCCAGCCGACACCCCCGGTGACCTCATTAATTCTGGCCGCCTGAGGGGGTGCAGTATACACCTCATGTCCCTGGCGAAGCGTCCCAAGGGCCCATCATACCGAATCCTCCAGACTCCTGCGGGGGTAGGGTCTTGTTCCCCTGGCGAAGCGTCCAGACCCGCCCGCGTGGGGAGGTTGTCCATGGCGAAGCGTCCAGACCCGCCCGCGTGGAGAAGAAGTTCAATTCGCGTGAACGCGCGCTGAGTTCCTATAGGTGCTCATAGTAGTTTCAAAAGGAAACTAGGGGTCACAAATAGATGAAGAGCCCTAAAAGAAATAGGCAAAAGCGCAGGTAGAACCATGAAAATCGTATGTGGAGACCAAGAATGGGAGAAGAGTCGTGATACACTGCCCTTCGGTAGCCTGAGAGCGCCATTTTTTGTGGTGCATTGGAGAATTTTTACGAAGTCAAGCAGTATTTTGATAGAGTATACGGCTGCTGTATTGGCATTTGATTGGCAAGTAGGTAAGGAAGATTCTTGGCTAAAGAAGACGTCATCGAGCTTGAAGGTAAGGTCCTTGAGGCCCTCCCTAACGCTATGTTCCAGGTTGAGCTGGAGAACGGTCATAAGATCCTGGCTCATATCTCTGGAAAGATGCGTATGCATTACATCAAGATTCTGCCTGGCGACAGGGTTACCGTTGAGATGTCCGTGTACGACCTGAGCAAGGGTCGCATCACGTATCGATTCAAGTAAGCATCCGAGAGGGCGTTTCCGTAAGGAGAAGCCGGCGGGTGCTTTCGTGCGCTCAAAAGGCGCCGAAACCCGGATAGTGTGTCAGCAAAATCCGGGAAGTACGTTAGTAAGAAAATCATCGCCTGCGGCTGGGCGTGGTTATAGATTGAAGAAGTAAACAAAGGTTCCCCAGCGGGGGTTGTCCCCCAAAGGGAAGCCGCACATTCAAAGGAGACAACTATGAAGGTCCGTCCTTCGGTCAAGAAGATGTGCGACAAGTGCAAGATCATTAGGCGTCATGGCAAGATTTTCGTGATCTGCGAGAATCCCCGTCATAAGCAGCGCCAGGGTTAAGAGAGAGGAACGTACGCAATGGCACGTTTGTTTGGTGTCGACCTCCCTCGCGATAAGCGCGTCGAAGTCGGCTTGACTTACATCTACGGCATTGGCAACACCACCGCTAAGAAGATCATCGCTGAGACAGGTGTCAACCCCGACACCCGCTGCAAGGACCTCACTGAGGACGAAGTGCAGAAGATGCGTGACTTCATCACCGCTAACTACACCGTCGAGGGTGACCTGCATCGCGAGGTTTCCCAGAACATCAAGCGTCTGATGGAGATCGGCTGCTACCGTGGCCTCCGTCACCGTAAGGGTCTGCCCGTTCGCGGCCAGCGCACCCACACCAATGCCCGTACCCGTAAGGGTCCCAAGCGTCAGATCGCTCGTAAGAAGAAGTAGGGGAGTGAATAATGGCTAAGAAGAACGTTCGCACCCGCTTGAAGCGCGCCGACCGCAAGAACATTGCCGTTGGTCAGGCTCACATCAAGAGCACCTTCAACAACACCATCGTTTCCATCACCGATCCTCAGGGTAACGTGATTTCCTGGAACTCTGCCGGTACCGTGGGATTCAAGGGCTCCCGTAAGTCCACCCCCTTCGCCGCGCAGATGGCTGCCGAGCAGGCTGCCAAGACCGCAATGGAGCACGGCCTGAAGAAGGTCGCTGTCTTCGTGAAGGGCCCCGGTTCCGGCCGCGAGACTGCTATCCGCTCTCTCCAGGCTGCCGGTCTTGAGGTGTCCAGCATCCAGGACTGCACCCCCATTCCTCATAACGGCTGCCGCCCCTGCAAGCGTCGCCGCGTGTAGTACAGAAAGGATCGATTCAACATGGCAATCAATAGGACTCCGGTTCTTAAGCGCTGCCGCCAGCTGGGTATCGACCCTGTCGTGCTGGGCTACAGCAGCAAGAAGACCTCCATCCGTCAGCCTCGTCGCCGCCGCAAGGAATCCGAGTACGGCCTGCAGCTGCGCGAGAAGCAGAAGGCTAAGTTCATTTACGGCGTTCTGGAGAAGCAGTTCCGCTCCTACTTCCAGAAGGCAAAGCGTATGCCCGGCATCACCGGTGAGAACCTGATGACCATCCTCGAGTCCCGTCTCGACAACGTGGTCTTCCGTCTGGGCTTCGCTCGTACCCGCAAGGAAGCTCGTCAGACCGTTTCCCACGGTCACATCACCGTCAACGGCAAGCGCGTGGACATTCCTTCCTATCGCGTTCGTCCCGGCGACGTGGTGGCTGTTGCTCCTAAGGCTAAGGAGCTGCTGGTTATCCAGTCCGCTCTGGTCTCTAACGAGCGCGTCTCCGTTCCCGCTTGGCTTGAGGTGGACATTGAGAAGCTGCAGGGCAACGTGCTCTCTCTTCCCAACCGCGACCAGATTGATCTTGACATTAACGAGCAGCTGATCGTCGAGCTTTACTCCAAGTAATAAACCCGCGGCTGTTAGGAGGCTTACAAACTATGGCAGAGTTCATGAGGCCAACTGTCACAACCGAAGAAGTGAGCGACACCGTTGCCCGCTTCATCGTCGAGCCGCTTGAGCGTGGTTTTGGCAACACCCTTGGCAATTGCATGCGCCGCGTGCTGCTGTCCTCTCTGGACGGCGCAAAGGCCACCGCAATTCAAATCGAGGGGGTCCAGCATGAGTTCACCACCGCCGAAGGCGTGATTGAGGATGTCACCGATATCGTCCTGAACGTCAAGGGCCTGGTGTTCTCCGCCCTGTCCGAGGATTACACTGAGGCTGTGGCCACCATCAATGTGGAGGGCCCCTGCATCGTTACCGGTGCCGACATCAAGGTTCCCGCCGAGTTCACGCTCATCAACCCCGAGCATGTCATCGCTACCGTTGCCGACGGCGGCGCTCTTAACATGAGCATTCGCATCGGCGTCGGTCGTGGCTACGTGTCCTCCGAGCGCAACAAGCGCACTGAGGACCCCATCGGCGTCATCCACGTGGATAGCCTGTTCTCCCCTGTGCGTCGTTGCACCATGGCGGTGAGCGATACCCGCGTGGGTCAGCGCACGGACTTTGACAAGCTGGTGCTTGAGGTTGAGACCGACGGTTCCATCGCCCCCGATGAGGCGGTGTCCCGCGCGGCCAACATCATCAACCAGTACATGGGCGCTTTCATGAGCCTGGCTGACATCTCCGAGGAGGATGGCGAGGAGATTCCTTCCATCTTCGCCCCCGTGGGGGAGGAAGCTAACGCCGAGCTCGACAAGCAGATTGAGGATCTGGACCTTTCCGTTCGCTCCTACAACTGCTTGAAGCGCGCAGGCATCCACTCTGTGCGTCAGCTGGTCGAGTTCTCCGAGAACGACCTGCTCAACATCCGGAACTTTGGCGCGAAGTCCATCGAAGAGGTCAAGGACAAGCTGATCTCTATGGACCTCAACCTCAAGCAATAATAGGAGAAACAAGATGAGGCATTACAAGAAGGGCCGCAAGCTTGGCACCGATGCCAGCCATACTAAGGCCATGAAGCGCTCCCTGGTCAAGGCGCTGTTCCTCAACGATCGTATCAAGACCGTTGAGTCCCGCGCCAAGGAGATTCGTCCCGACGTGGACCACATCATCACCTGGGCCAAGAAGGGCGACTTGCATTCTCGTCGTCTGGCAATCGCTGCGCTGGGCAACGACAAGGAACTGGTTCGCGAGATCTTTGAGAAGGTCGAGCAGGGTATGTTCCAGGATCGTCAGGGTGGCTACACCCGCATTATGAAGCTCGGACCCCGCAAGGGTGACAACGCCCCCATGGTCATCATCGAGCTGGTCACCGACCCCGTGACCAAGAAGGCCCCCAAGGCTGAGCCCGTTGCTGAGGCCCCCAAGGCCGTTGCTGTGCCTGCCGCCGAGGAGACCGTCGAGGTTGAGGCCGAGACCGTAGAGCCCGAAGCTGTTGAGGCTGAGGCCGTTGAGGCCGAGCCCGCCGCTGAGGCTGCCGAGGCTGAGGAGAAGACCCAGGAGTAACACTCCAGGTGCTTAACCAATCGCTGATTCAGTGAATAAGATGCCGTCCTTAGGGGCGGCATCTTCTTGTATGGGGCAAATTGGACGGCGTTTTTATGGACGGGCCCCAGGTCGTGGTAGAGTGACCTGATTATGAACTCCCTTCAGACCACATCCCCTGCTCACCTTGGCGAAGCGCCCCGCACCCAGAGCCGTCCTGGTATGCGGATGGATGCCCGTGTTGCCATTGTGGCTACCTTGTTCTATTCCATCTCCGTGTTTCTGGTTGACACCTGGATTGGCATGGCTGTATTCGCCATGGGCCTTGGCTGCTGCTTTCT
Organism: Eggerthellales bacterium; assembly: GCA_029101185.1. Lineage (GTDB taxonomy): Bacteria > Actinomycetota > Coriobacteriia > Coriobacteriales > Eggerthellaceae > Slackia. Next base: position 6,871 of record JAQXQN010000115.1, read on the forward strand.
TGTCTACCATGTTCCGTTGGTCAAGATTCTCAAGAGTGTGGCGGTATTCTCCTTCATTCTGGTTTTCGCCGTGCTGGGGCATCTTCCCCAAGGCCTTGCCGTGGGCCTGTTCTACGGTGTGCGAATCCTACTGCTCAGCTTGGCAACCCTTGCCGTGGCCTTCACTCTTGATCACACCAAGATTGTACGAGCCTTCGAATCCTATTTTGGCCCCTTGCGGCGTTTCGGAATTCCAGTGGATGACTTTGCCACCATGTTTTCCATCGCCATCAGGTTTATCCCCATCTGCATGGAGGAGTTTCTTCAGGTGGCCAATGCCCAGCGTTCCCGAGGCTCCCAGCTTGACGACGGGCCGGTGTTTGTCCGTATCAGAGCCTGGGCGGGCGTAATCATTCCCATGCTGGTGGGGATGTTTCGTCGGGCCTCAAGCCTTGCTCAAGGCATGGAGTGTCGCTGCTACGGTGCCGCCCCGCTTAGAACTAGCCTCCACGGGGATGACCGCCTTTCCCTAGCAGGCTGGATTGCTGCCATCGTAATCTGCGCCGCATGCCTGGCAACAGGGGTTCTTTTATAGTGATGCGTAAGGCGGGCAGGACGCTTCGACAAGTTGTGCGATACTAGAGCCGTGTGTATATCCGCACGGGTTCGACGGCGCCTCGTGGCAGGCGGCCTGCGTTTAGGCTGTCGAACGGTGCAAAGGACCACTATCTAGGAGGCTTGCATGAGCATCATTTTCGACGTCTACGCCCGTGAGGTACTTGACTCCCGCGGCAATCCCACCGTTGAGGTTGAAGTCACCCTCGATGACGGATCTTTCGGGCGGGCCATCGTTCCTTCCGGAGCTTCCACCGGTGCCTTTGAGGCGGTGGAGCTGCGCGACGGCGACAAGGGTCGTTACCTGGGTAAAGGTGTCTCCAATGCCGTCATGAACGTGAATGAGGAGATTGCCGAGGCCGTCATTGGCATGGACGCCCTGGCCCAGCGTGAACTGGACTTTGAGATGGTGGACCTGGATGGAACTCCCAACAAGGGCAGGCTGGGCGCCAACGCGGTCCTGGGCGTGTCCCTTGCCACCGCCCGTGCTGCCGCAGAATCCGTGGCCATGCCCCTGTATCGTTACGTGGGCGGCGTGAACGCCAACGTGCTTCCCACCCCCATGATGAACATCCTCAACGGCGGTGCCCATGCGGATAACAACGTGGACTTCCAGGAGTTCATGATCATGCCCGTAGGCGCCGAGTCCTTCAAGGAGGGCCTGCGTTGGTGCGCCGAAATTTACCACACTCTCAAGAAGGTACTCCACGATGCCGGTTTGGGCGGAGGTGTCGGCGACGAAGGTGGATTTGCCCCCAACCTTGCCACCAATGAGGAGCCTCTGAAGTACATTGTCGAAGCGTGCGAGAAGGCCGGCTACAAGCCCGGCGAGCAGATCCTCTTTGCCATGGACCCCGCTTCCACTGAGTACTACGACGCTGAGCGTGGCGTGTACGTGCTCAAGGGGGAGGGCGTAGAGTACACCTCCGAGCAGATGGTGGATTACTGGGAGCAGCTGGTGGACAAGTACCCCATCGTCTCTATTGAGGACGGCATGGCCGAGGAGGACTGGGACGGCTGGAAGCTTCTGACCGAGCGCATTGGCGACCGGGTGCAGCTGGTGGGCGATGACCTGTTCGTCACCAACCCCGACCGTCTGGCCAAGGGCATTGAGCTTGGGGTTGCCAATGCCATTCTGGTGAAGGTGAACCAGATCGGCAGCCTGACCGAGGCCCTGGAGGCTGTCCAGATGGCCAAGCAGGCCGGATACGCCGTGGTTATGTCTCATCGTTCCGGCGAGTCCGAGGACACCACCATCGCTGACCTGGCTGTTGCCACCAATGCCGGCCAGATCAAGACTGGCGCCCCCTGCCGCTCCGACCGTATTGCCAAGTACAATCAACTGCTGCGCATTGAGGATGAACTGGGCATGGCGGCAACCTATGCCGGCATGAATGCCTTCTATAACATCAAGAAGTAGGTAAGAGCCAGCCCCACCAGGGGTCTCAGAAACGCTCAGAAACACAAGGCCGCCCGATTGGAGTATCGGGCGGCCTTTGTATATGCATGGGGCAGGACGCTTCGTCAGAGTACGAGCGCGATTCGTCAGAGGTAGCGCACGCTTGCCAGACTTAGATTAGATTGGCAATGATGTCGCCCATCTGGGAGCAGGAGATGCGCTCCTCGTTGGCCTTGGCAATGTCCCCGGTGCGATAGCCCTGCTCAAGTGCGGTCTCTACGGCTTTCTCGATGGCGTCGGCCTCCTGAGCCAGGCCAAAGCTGTAGCGCAGCATCATGGCAGCGGAGAGGATGGTGGCGATGGGGTTTGCAATGTTGCGGCCGGCGATGTCGGGAGCGGAGCCGTGGATGGGCTCGTACATGCCCAGGGTGGTGTCGGAGAGGGAGGCAGAGGGCAGCATGCCTACGGAGCCGGTGATGCAAGAGGCCTCGTCGGAGAGGATGTCGCCGAAGAGGTTGCCGGTGAGAATCACGTCAAACTGGCTGGGGTTGAGCACCAGCTGCATGGCGGTGTTGTCCACGTAGAAGTAGTCCACCTCCACCTCGGGGTATTCGGCGGCGATGCGCTTGACGGTCTCACGCCAGACCCGGGAGGTCTCAAGGACGTTTGCCTTGTCGACGGAGGTGACCTTCTTGCTCCGCTTCATGGCCATGTCGAAGGCGACCCGGGCAATGCGCTCCACCTCGGCGACGGAGTAGTTCATATCGTCGTGGCCAACGCCCTCTTCATCACGCCACTTGCGGCCGAAGTACACGTCCCCGGTGAGTTCGCGGCAGACCACAAGGTCAAGGCCGGTGCCCAGACGCTCGGGCTTCAGGGGGCAGGACTCGGCCAGGGGCCCCCATACCTTTGCGGGGCGAAGATTTGCAAACAGGTTCAGCTCCTTGCGGATTCCGAGCAGGCCTCGCTCAGGACGGAGGGTGGCAGGCTCAAGGGTGTCCCATTTCGGGCCACCGACGGCGCCAAGCAGGACGGAGTCAGAGGCCTTTGCGGCTTTGAGGGTCACGTCGGGCAGGGGCACGCCGTATTCGTCAATTGCCGCGCCGCCGATGAGCTGCTCATCATAGACGAAGGTGTGACCATACTTCTCGCCCACCTTGTCAAGGGCCTTGATGGCCTCGTCCACAATCTCGGGTCCAATTCCGTCGCCCTTCAGGACGCAAATGTTGAACTGTGCCATGGTGATGGTCCTTTCAGTTTAGATGCCGCGAGCCTTGAGACTGTTGAGCAGGCCGTCGTTGTCGATAATGCCCTGGATGAAGGCGGGGAAGGGCAGGCCCTGGAAGGTCTGGCCAGTGGTGAGGTCTTCAATGACGCCGGTGGAGAAGTCAATCTTCACTTGGTCGCCAGCGTTGATGGCTTCTGCCGCTTCGGGGCACTCCAGGATAGGAAGTCCGATGTTGATGGCGTTGCGGTAGAAGATGCGGGCGAAGCTCGAGGCGATCACGCAGGCCACACCGTTGTCCTTGATAACCCGCGGGGCGTGCTCGCGGGAAGATCCGCAGCCGAAGTTCTTGGTGGCAACCATGATGTCACCGGGCTGTACGCGTTTAACAAACTCGGTGTCAATATCCTCCATGGCGTGGGAAGCCAACTCTGCCGGATCAGCGATGTTCAGGTAGCGGGCGGGGATTATTACGTCTGTGTCCACATTGTCGCCGTACTTGAACACGGTGCCCTGTGCTTGCATCTGCATGGTAAGACTCCTTTCAAGTTACAGCGTTGCCGGATCGGTGATGACGCCGGTGATTGCGGACGCTGCAGCGACGGCGGGGCTTGCCAGGTACACTTCGGACTCGGTGTGTCCCATGCGGCCCACGAAATTACGGTTGGTGGTGGCAATGGCGCGCTCGCCTGCCGCCAGGATGCCCATATGGCCGCCAAGACAGGGTCCACAGGTGGGGGTGGATACAATCGCGCCCGCTTCGACGAAAGTCTCTGCCAGACCCTCGCGGATGCACTGGAGGTAGACCTCCTGGGTGGCGGGGATCACAATGCAGCGCACGCCTTCGGCCACCTTCTTACCCTGCATGATCTGAGCGGCAACACGCATGTCTTCGATACGGCCGTTGGTGCAAGATCCGATGACGGACTGTTGCACGGGGATGCCTGCAAGCTCGGTGACGGGCTTGGTGTTCTCGGGCAGGTGGGGGGCTGCCACCGTGGGGGGGATGCTGCTCAGGTCAATGTCGATGACTCGGTCGTACACGGCGTCCTCATCGGCGCTGAAGACGCGGGGCTCGTGCTGCCCCCGATTCTTCATGTAGGCCAGGGTCTTCTCGTCAACGGGGAAGATTCCGTTCTTGCCGCCGGCCTCGATGGCCATGTTGCAGATGGCGAAGCGATCGTCCATGGACAAGGACGCCACGCCGGGGCCTTGGAATTCCATGGACTCGTAGAGAGCGCCGTCCACGCCGATCATGCCGATGATGTAGAGGATTACGTCCTTGCCGGAGACCCAAGGCTGCAGTTCGCCGGTGAGGTAGAACTTGATTGCGGGAGGCACGCGGAACCATGCCTTGCCGGTGGCAATACCGGCGGCAATATCAGTAGAGCCCATACCGGTGGAAAATGCGCCTAGGGCGCCATAGGTGCAGGTGTGGGAGTCTGCGCCTATGACCACGTCGCCTGAAACCACCAGGCCCTTCTCAGGAAGCAGGGCATGTTCGATGCCCATGTTGCCTACGTCGAAGAAGTTCACTATGTCGTGCTGCTTGGCAAAGTTGCGGCAGTCCATGCACTGCTCAGCGGACTTGATGTCCTTGTTGGGGGTGAAGTGGTCCATGACCAGGGCC